>CAYVSP010000045.1:0-2531 GCA_964453655.1 uncultured Candidatus Saccharibacteria bacterium | reverse complement strand
TCCAAAAAGCCAAAAAATATTTCGAAAATCAAGTGGATTTTTATGTAGACGGCGGCGATTTAAGCAAGAATAAGCCTTCGACCATTATTCGCATTGTTGACGACGCCATTGAAATTGTTCGTGAAGGTGCAGTAAAGATTAATGAAGCCGGCAGAATAGACCCATAACCTAGCAATGCAATTGCCTTCTGGACAGTAGGCTCACGCGGTGCGAAACTTAGGGGATGAATTTTGCGGAATATCAGAAAAAAGCGATTACAACAGACTTGAGCGCTGGCAAAGGACATGAAGTTCTAAGCATCGCTTTTATGGATAAGGTTTTAGGGCTGTTAGGAGAAAGCGGCGAAATAGCCGAGAAATTTAAGAAGATTCTGCGCGATAAAGACGGCAAACTAGACGATGACGATAGGCAAGAGATGGTAAAAGAACTTGGTGATGTGCTTTGGTATATTGCGTTATTGGCACAATATTTAAACGTGTCGCTTGATGACATAGCCACCAAGAATATTGAAAAATTAGCCAGCCGCCATAAGCGCGGTGCTCTCGGTGGCAGTGGAGACAATAGGTGAGCGATTACTCAAAAATTGCTTCAATTTTGGAAACTGCCTGGCAAAACAAGAACTTCAACCTACTGCGTTCTATCCTCGCGGATGACCTTGAGTGGTACGAAGGTTCCTTTGGCAAACCTTTAACGACAGCAAATGATGTTATCGCACAATGGGAAAATGATTTGTCGAATCAGAATAACTTAAAAGTTGAGGTTCAGCTTTTGGATGGTATTGACCAAAAAGGATATTATCATTCCAAAGCTTCATGGATTGATAACCTTAATAAAAAGCATGACATAGACGGCATCTTTAAAGTTAACTTTAATAAAGGTGGCAAAATCGTATACTTTAATCAGTGGTGGACACAAAGCTCTTAAATCAAAACCGACTAAAAAAGGTGTTCTATTTGCTTAAGGTCATTAACTGGCTCTTCGTCAGTTACGCTCTCAAAAACTTTGTCTAATTCCCGATCCTCAAGCATTAATACCCACTTTGGACTTTTCTTATTAAAATTACAGCTGGGAAAAAGCATATGGTGATGCCACTCAATGCCTTTTCTATTTAACTCTTTAGCTCTATCGACAATGTTTTTGATAACAAGAGAGGGCTTATATGCTTCTGAAACAGTAGATTTATCTAACACGTCATTCCCGTGAAGCAACCCAACTAGTTTTTTATCAAGCGCTATTTCTTTACGGTCCGAATAATAGACAAATTTTTCACGATTATCAGGACACTCGAGAATAAAAGTGTAACTGTTTTGATTATTTAGCATACAGCCAGGAGTAAGTATATGAAAATGCCAATTTAAATTATTTTCATGATAAAAATTAGCTCGCTTTTCGATTTCTTCTAGGCTTGTCTTCTGCATAATAGCATTATAGCTGGTCGTGATATCATAGCTCCATGAGCAAGACTGTACTGGTAGTGGAGGATGATAATTTAGCGCGCAAAAGTTTGGCTGCCGAGCTTGAGGAAAAAGGTTTAGAGGTTAAGCAAGCGGCCAACGGCAAACTTGGACTTGAGATAGCCTTGGACATAAAACCCGATTTAATTGTCAGTGATGTGCGCATGCCGGAAATGGATGGCCTAGCCATGGTTGAGGAGCTAAGAAAAGACAGTTGGGGCAAGGACGTTCCGGTCATTATGCTTACTACCGATGAAGCGGCCGATTCTGTTAACGAAGCAATGAGAGCCGGTGTAACAGTTTATTTGCCTAAGACAACGATGAATCCGCAGATTATTACCGAGCAGGTGCTCATAGGGTTAGGATAATCAGAACTTTCGCATTTGGATGCAGTACAAGGAAGCTAGCGAGGAATGAGCGAGGCGTATAAGCATACGTTGAGCGAATGACAGAGCTAAGCTGACGCTGTAATGCGCCAAAAGCATGAGCGGTATTGGATGCTCCGCGTACAAGCAGGCTCATGCGGTGCGAGATTCTGGAAGCGGGTGTTTACTGAGGGGCAAGGCAATAAATATAGTTGTACCCTGATTCTCGTGGGATTCAAGCCATAGCGAACCATCGTGCTGCTCGATGATTAACTTGGTAATCCAAAGCCCAAGACCGGTGCCATGGGATTGAACTTTAACAGCGTTGCGCGCTCGATAGTAACCTTCTAAAACCTTGGCTTGCTCGGACTTTGGTATTCCAATCCCCCAGTCGCGCACAGCTATAATTTGCCTGCCATTTTCTTTGTGGTAGCTGATTTCAATGGTTGTTTCGGCACGACTGTACTTTATGGCATTGGATACCACGTTCATAAAGGCTCGCTTGAGCGCGCCGACATCACCTTTAGCATAGGCATGCTCAGGCCAATCTCCCACTTTGCTTATCTTGATCTTCTTTTCGTGAGCCCCGAGTTTGAGCGTGGCACGGACTTCTTCAACAACACTAATGAGATCAAGCGTTTCGTGATGCATCTTGCCGGCTTGGCCACGCTCAAAAACTGATAAATCAAGTATTTCATTCACCGTAACCAAA
>CAYVSP010000044.1:0-2550 GCA_964453655.1 uncultured Candidatus Saccharibacteria bacterium | reverse complement strand
TGATACAATACGCTTATGCAGGAGGGTGATAAGCAACAACCGGGCCAGGTTATAGCGCCAGGGCAACAAAATGCCGATGAAAAAGCGGCTCCAACTGTCGCCCTTCCATCACAATGGCAATTTAAGCCAGAGACAGACGCTTCTGCACAGGCATCAGCAATTGACGTGCCCAGTATAGCGCCTGTCAGCTGGACGGCTTCAGAATTCATCGCCCATGACAAAGCCGCGGGATGGTACGGACGGCTGGCGATTGGCGGCATAGCCCTTGCGACACTTATCTATATTTTCACGCGCGGCGATTGGATTGCTACAGCAATGATGTTGGTGGTAACCCTTATCTTTGGCGTCTTTGCAGCTCGTAAACCACGTACTCTCACCTATGGCCTAGATCAAAATGGGCTGCAAATCGCCCAAAAATTTTATCCGTATACAGATTTCAAATCATTCTCCTTATTAGACGAGGGTGGCGTAAATGGTATCTGGCTTATGCCATTAAAACGTTTCATGCCTTCAATTACTATTTACTACGCGCCGCCAGATGAAGAAAAGATCCTAGGTGTTTTAAGCAATTATTTACCGCTGGAAGATAAAGAACATGACGTAGTTGATAAATTCATGCGCCGCGTCCGTTTTTAACTAGGCAGTACCTCTGTTTTGTGCTAGAATTTTTAACCTGTTCATTCTTTTGAACCAGTTTTCCAAACCAAGGAGGCGATTCATTCGCCTCGACTGTTTGGAAAACTGAGAGGAAGAAGCGACTAGAAAATGAAGCAAAAGCAAATACTTTGCTTTTGTGGAAGTCGACTGTCGTTTCTGACGTGCACCCGTAGCTCAGCTGGATAGAGCGTCTGTTTGCGGTACAGGAGGTCGTGCGTTCGAATCGCGCCGGGTGTACCATTCCACTGATGTTTATTGCTATTCTTGACACTCCATCACCGAAGCGTATAGTCAAGCTTAAGTAGTTCGGTTATAAAGCAAAGAAACTGTGAGAAAGAAACATTATGGAGCCAACAAGCACCTCTCATGAACCTCATGAGTCTAATTCAGTACATATAAAACACAAAAAGGGAGTAAGTAAACACTACCACTCTTTTAAGTCCAAAAGTAAATCCTTTAAAGCTCTAATCTTCATTGCCATCTTTGCCATCCTAGGCGGCGGCTTTCTTCTATTCACCAGCTTTGCTGCACCAGCTCAACCTGAAGACAACATTCATGACACCGGTTTTCACCAAATTAAAGGCAAGCACGGTGAAGTCTCTCAGAATGTCTGTTCCACCAAAGTAGATAAAGAACATGCTAGGTGTATGTCCTACCAACGCATTGATGCCAAAACCAAGCAAGCTAAACCCAAAGGTAAACAAACCGGCCAAGGTGTAGTGGCTCAAACTGCCATTGGTAACAATGGTGGTTATGACCCAGCCTATCTCCGAAGTGCCTACAACCTAACAGCCGCTTCTGCTTCTGGCGGAGTAGGACAAACAGTAGCTGTCACCATTGCCTATGATGCTCCGACCATAGAAGCCGACCTTAACACTTACCGTGCCAACTACGGCATACCAGCCTGTACCACTGCTAACGGCTGCTTTAAGAAAGTAGATCAACGTGGAGGGACAGCCTATCCATCATTGGACGGGGGTTGGGCCCAAGAAGGCGCCATGGACGTCCAGCTAGTTAGCGCCATCTGCCCCAACTGCCACATAACTTTTGTCGAAGCCGATACGAATTCTTGGGATAACCTGGGGATGGCAGTCAATGAGGCCGTAGCGCTAGGAGCCAACGTAGTCAGCGATAGCTGGGCTGGACATGAACCCGATGGTATGAGCACTTACGACGCCACCTACTTTACTCATCCTGGAATAGCGATAATGTTTGGCTCGGGGGACTATGGCTGGGAGCAGTTATACCCGGCCACGTCACCAAATGTCACTGCGGTTGGCGGTACCAGCTTGTACCAAAACAGTAATACCGGCAGCCGGGATGCTACAGAGACAGTTTGGAATAACACAGGTAGTGGGTGCTCATATAGCGAGCCCAAGCCATCTTGGCAGGTATTCCACGATTATTGGTGCAGTACCCGGCGTGAAGCCGATGTATCTGCTGACGCCGACCCGGCAACTGGTGTCTGGACCTATAGCTCGTATGCTGGTTGGCGTGTGTGGGGCGGCACAAGTGCAGCGACCCCAATCATCGCGGCTGTCTACGCTCTTAATAACAATCCTAGTTCAACTGTCCAGATGGCCGCAGCGCCATATGGTAATACCGGGGCTTTTAATGACATCACTGTTGGTACCAATGCGACAAACTGTCAGTATGGTCCCATCTGCACCGCTGGTCCCGGCTGGGACGGTCCCACCGGTTGGGGTACTCCCAATGGTATTCTTGGTTTCAGTCTAGCCTCAGCTCTTAAGGCTCCAGGTGGTGGTTCTGGTGGCGGTGGCGGAGGTGGCAATCCTCCTCCAACAGATACCCAAGCTCCTAGTGCAGCTACTAACTTGGTAGCTTCGGTGCCTGATGCTACTACTGCCACTCTGACTTGGGCTCCAGCTACAG
>CAYVSP010000043.1:0-2763 GCA_964453655.1 uncultured Candidatus Saccharibacteria bacterium | reverse complement strand
CCGTTTTTAACGCTCATCCTGCTGATAATCTCTTCCAGGACCGGGTTAACCCTAAGAATAATTACCCGCCCACATTTAGAACAAGCCAAATGGTGATGATGGTGTTGAAAGATATCGCTCAACTCAAACTTAGTCTTAGAACCTATCTGTAGTTTTCTGATTACACCTAGTTGCTCTAACAACTTAAGATTACGATAAATTGTGGCTTGATCTGCGCTATTTGAACGTTTAATAAGCTCCTTGGTGGTGAATGAACCACCTGATTGTAATAATTTAAAAAGCCGTACTCTAGGTTTAGTAGCAAAAAAACCCTGCCGTTTGAGTAATGTCTGAAATAACTCGACTTCTCTGTTCACATTCTCAATTTTACACTAGAATGCGAAAAATTTGCAAATTAGCGAATTGAAAATTAAGCTTAAAGCTATGGATACCCACCCAACGCTTTTGCTTGTGCTGCTAATCTCGGTGGCCGGTGACTTTGTTGTTTTTCTTTCCAGTACCGCTTTGTTAGCGCATCACAAGACTGTAGCTTTCTTAACGAAATACGCCACACCATTTGCTGCTGGTGCACTTTTGGCGGCCGCTTTTTTAGATTTTTTGCATGACGGAGCGGAGCACTACGACTCTTTGACGATCATGACAGCAGCTCTGGTGGGTCTGCTATTTTTCTTTTTGTTAGAAGGGTGGCTGCATTGGTTTCATCATCACAGCCGTGAACCATTTGAAGCGGAGCAAACCCACCGGCAAAAGGGCGAACCGATTGTGGTTTTAATAACAACTGGCAATTGGCTGCATAACTTCATTGATGGTGCAGCTATTGCCGCCGCTTTTTTGCTTAGTGTGAGCGCCGGTTTGGTAACGACTTTAGCAGTGGCGTTTCACGAAATCCCTAGAGAAATGGCTGACTCCGGATATCTGCTTCGGCGCGGCATGAGTCGCGCCAAAGTCATTGGCGTACATGGCATAGCAATAATTGCGACAGCTATAGGCACAATCTTGTTTTACCAAACTGCGCGTGGTAATGACACTTTACTGGCATGGTTAATCGGTTCAACGGCTGGCTTCTTTATATATGTCGCGGCTAGCGATATTATTCCGAGTATTAATGAATCGCGCGAAAAGTCAAAATTAATTGACTGGCAAGTTGGGCTGGTGTTGCTGGGAGCGTTAATTGTCAGTTCAGTCATCTTACTGGCTCATCACTTCATACCTGAATAGATGTTAGAATAAACTCATGCTTGTAGCGGTGATTATTTTAGGAGTATTGGTGCTGGTGCTGGGCATATTATTGCTACGCAAAAATTCTACCGCCTCCAGCAGTGATGCCGCATTACTGCTCAAGCAGGACATGACTAACTTAAACGAAAGTGTCACACAGCTAAAAGACGGTCTGCACAAACAAATTAATGAGCGTCTCGATAAAAGCAATGCGCAGATGCTGAAGCAATTCCAAAGCAGCGCCGGCATAATTAAGGATGTAACCGAAAAATTGACTCAGCTGGAAAAAACTAACCAACAAGTAGGCGACATCGCCGGTGAGTTAAAAAGCCTTCAAAATGTCTTGTCCAATCCCAAGCAGAGGGGCGTGCTAGGCGAATTCTATTTAGAGCAAATTCTTAAAAATTTACTGCCGGCTGGTACTTATAAGTTGCAGTATCGTATGGCTGATGGCATGATTGTCGATGCTGTAATCTTTTTAGACGATAAGCTGCTGCCTATAGATAGTAAATTTAGTCTGGAAAATTATAATCGGTTGGTTGATGCCAAAGCTGAGCAGCGGCCGGCGCTGGAAAAGGCTTTCAAAGAAGATCTAAAACGGCGTATCGATGAGACTGCAAAATACATAATGCCTAAAAAAGGTACATTAGAACAGGCCTTGATGTTTATTCCAAGCGAAGCAATTTATTATGATTTGCTGGCCAATAAGGTGGGAGACACCGGAGTAAACGGACGAGATCTCATGCAATATGCAGCTGTCGAAAAGCGGGTTACTATTGTTGGTCCTAGCACGCTTAGCGCCATGCTGCAGATTGTTTCGCAAGGGTTGAAGAGTTTGGAAATTCAAAAAGATACCGAAGTAATTCGTAAAAATGTTGAACAATTAGGGCGGCACTTGCATAACGTCGACGGCTATTTTAAGCGGCTTGGTAACAGTCTGAGTGCAACAGTCGGGCATTTTAATAGCACCCAAAAAGAGCTTGGCAAGGTAGACAAAGACGTCGTTAAAATTACCGACACCAGTCCAGGCATTGAGCCGCTGTTAATAGAGCGTCCAAGTGACGGAGAGCTTGAATAACGCTTAGAATTGTATTATAACTGTAATAAAATGGCCACTGAGCAGTCTCCGCGACTAGGTTCGCCCGAATCGATTGAAGAGTTATTGATAAAAATTGATGCACAACTTGAACCCGTGCCGGTAGATGAAGTATTGCTGCAAAGGGCTTTTCCCGGACCACTGGCAACGGAAGCTGAGACCGATAAACTTTTACGAATTTTTCCCAAAAACAGTCTTGCGCCGCTTCTACCGCCTATTAGGCCAAATATCGTAACCGCTACGCCAACTTCCCGTGAGATTCCTGAATCTAAACTGCCAACACACTTTGATCGTCTAAAACTCTATGGGCATTTGACACTATTTCTTACTCAGGTTATTTTCCGACAGAAGCATTTAGAAAATCTGCTCTAGAGCCTTTGGGAAGAGCAGCCCGAGCAAAAATCGCATTTTTTGCACGGCGCGATGAGAAACCCAAGCCGGAGGTCCTA
>CAYVSP010000042.1:0-2898 GCA_964453655.1 uncultured Candidatus Saccharibacteria bacterium | reverse complement strand
TCATTATAACGTGTGGATAGTGAATACCTACCAAAAATAAAAAAAGACAACAAAATGTCCTGTAAATTTCAATTGGTGCGGGTTAAGAGACTTTCCTCACATTCCACATACTAGAAACCATTTAGATAGCCACTTTTAGTGACTAATTAAAAGTTGTTATTTGTATATATGTATTATACTATAACCCTACAACTAAGGAGGTTCTATGAAAAAAACTTTTAGGTATTTAAGTGCTTTTGCTTTGCTACTTAGTATGCCGCTGACGTACAGCATACTTAGCCCACAGAAAGCGGATGCTGCTCAGTCTTGCTCTGTTTCTTATGGTCAAGGCTACTTCGGTGTAGCCTGTTCGTCGTTAAATTCTCCAAATAATTATTATTACGCTCGTGTATATTGTAAAAATGGCAGCGGTACTTTGTTTACATCCTACAATGGACCTACGCGCGACATAAGAACATGGCAAAATAACACTTGGTCATTTGCATATTGCCCAGACCATACCCCATATAGATACTCTTCACAAATTATGGTTCGTCCATAACTACAAAGATTCTTAGCCACAAGAATAGGGGTCGGTCACAAACTGCCCCTTATTTCAATCAAGACGTCTTTTTTTAGCTGCGTCTTGCACGACAAAAGCAAGCGCAGCTAACTAATTTATTGGGAATTTCATACGCAAACCAAACAAAAAACGCCCCGATGGGCGTTCTTTGTTTGGTGCGGAGCTACAGAATTTACTTAAACTTTTTGACGCCCTAATGAATGGTCAGTTGCTAGATGTTCCAACTATCACAGCTAGGAGCTTACCTGAAGACAAAGTGATTTACTGATATTATTCGCCGACATTACCTGTTTCAATTGCTCCCGCACGTGCGTAACGAGCCACAACTACGCCTTTATTACCTATATGACTTTCGACGAGATGGAATGTTCTGGGTACTGCACCCTCACTAAAAAGTTTTTTTCCTTGACCGAGAATAATCGGATAGGTCATAAGACAGAGTTCGTCTACAAGATCGTTTGCAAGGAGTAATTGCACCAACTTACTACTGCCCCACACGTGGAGGTCAGGACCATTTGAGTTCTTCAACTTTGTGATGTCTTCCACGTTTCGCAGGAAAGTGGTATTTTGCCAGCTCGTTTCAGTCTTTGTAGCAGATAAAACATACTTCATATTGTCATTTATAAATGGCCAAATTTCACCGTGCTTAGGCCAATAGTCGGACCATATCTCAAATGTATATCCGCCTAGTAAATATTCCACATCGGCCTTGAGTGCTGGACCAGTTACCAATGCTGCTGCATCATCGCCCATAAACGGTGCTTGCCAGCCTCCGAATTCAAATTTAGCTGTCGGGTCTTCCTCCGGACCGCCTGGTGCCTGCATGACACCATCAATTGTTACAAATTCTTGGACAATAATTTTTCGCATAGTACCTCTCCTTTTATAAACCCATAGTATCAAAAAGAGACCCTGCAGTCTCTTTTTATGGTGCTAATGGTTGGTGCGGTACCTACGTAAAAGTTTACACCTAATCAGGGTTGAGCTAGCTAGATGGAGAAAGATATTGGAAGTGCCATATGGAGAGTACTTACTGCGTGAGTAAGATGTGGGAGTTACACCGCAGCAGCCACAAACTTGCGGACACACCCACAGCGCACCAATAGCCAATAACTAATGGCCAAGCCAACTGCTACAAACATACCCATTACAAAATAGCTAACTCTGAGTGATGACCCGGCAATAATTGCTCCCAGAATAAGGGTCAATACCATACGCGATAAACGGCTCACCAGTGACATACCGGATAGTACGGTTGCTCGGACTGAGTTTTCGAGCTCTTGGTTAACAATGTCTGAGACTAACGGGCGCTCTATATTAAAGACCCCTATTGTTGAAATTAGGACAACCACCATGAACGCGCTTTGCATAACCAGCGCCAAGCCCAGGTACCCAATGACCGTTCCAGCCTTAATAAGTGTAAAAGCTTTCTCGAAAGTAAGATGTTTTTCGATACGATGTACATTCCTCTGTAGAAAGAAGTTCAGTAGTAATCCAAGGCTAAAGGCTGCTCCTACCCAGAAGTTACTGACCCCAAACTGTTTAAAGTACGGTCCGTAGGTACCATATAGGAAGTATTCATTGCACACTGTTAATAACCCTACCATAGTGAACGCAAAAATGGTTTTGTTCTGCCGAAGTAGTGTGATTAGGCTACCTAACATCTCCCACATGCGCATTTCTTTCTTTAGGACTGATTCACCAGCGTTCTCGTCTTTTAGTCGTATTGAGTATGCTAAAACAGCTGCTATAAGTTGCATACCAACTGTTGCAAGGAGAAGTGGCACAAAGCTACTGTCGCCGTACCGAGCATATACAATACCTGAAACTACACCTGCTATCGCCAGCCCAGCGATGCCATTAGACAGAACAATGCTACTCTGTTTCTTGTAGTTCATGCCCTCCTCTTTCGAGGCTTCGAATAATAATGCCTCGTTCGCTCCACTGATAAGAGCGTTGCCCGTTCCTCGAATTAGTTGCATGAGGTATAGACCAAAGGTAGTTGGTGATATAACAATAACTGCTACACCCAGCGCACCCAGCAGGTAACCAAGAACCAGGGAAGTACGTCGGCCAAACTTGTCTGCAATAAGTCCCGTGGGGACTTCCGTGAGCAACACTACTCCAGAAAAAACGCTTTGAGCAATGACAGCTTGGTATAACGGCACTCCGTGTGCAATTGCAAACAGGTTAGTAACGATGGTTGCGAAATGCAATCCATCAACTAACTCGATTACCTTTAATTTGGCAACGCTTGTCATTTACTTAAGTATACCTGAATAGTGAAAACCTCCGATTTTACGGAGGCTATAACGCTTATGCTTGGTGCGGGTGAG
>CAYVSP010000041.1:0-3287 GCA_964453655.1 uncultured Candidatus Saccharibacteria bacterium | reverse complement strand
TGGGCTAAAAGCCAAAAAACTACTAGATTAATACCATGTCTGGCATATAATATAGGCTTATGCTGACGACAAATGAGAAAATAGGCCAATTAATTTACCAGATAAGACAAGAGAGGGGCCTTACGCAAGCCGCTTTTGCTCAAAAATTGGGCACTAGCCAATCGGCTGTCAATCGTATTGAGCACGGTAAACAAAACTTAAGCCTTGATACGCTTGGACGAATTAGTGATGTACTTCACAAGCCAATTATCAATCTGGGAGGCAGCGCCGTTAATTTGCGCGTGGAAGGCGGTTACGAGCTGCATGGCACCATTACTACAAACGCCTCTAAAAACGCGGCCGTCTGTTTGCTTGCCGCTTCACTGCTCAACAAGGGTACGACTCGTTTCAAGCACATGCCTAGAATTGAGGAAGTTAACCGCATCATCGAAGTGCTGCAAAGCATGGATGTACATGTGAAGTGGCTGGGCGACGACCTGGAAATCAAACCGCCAGCAAAACTTAACCTTGAAGCAATGGATAAAAATGCCGCTCGCAAGACAAGAAGCGTAGTCATGCTGTTCGGTCCTCTCATGCATCTCTTTTCTTCTTTCAAAGTTCCCTATGCCGGCGGTTGCAAACTGGGACGACGCAGTATCCAGGCTCACATTTATGCCCTTGAGGAGCTTGGCGTAAGCATCGTGGCCAAAAGCGGCAACTACCATGTCGAGGTAAACAAACATCCAGCTAAACCAATTGTGATGTACGAAACCAGCGACACGGCAACCGAAAACGTCATAATGGCAGCCGCTAAGTTTGAGGAAGAAACGGTCATTAAGATGGCTAGCGCCAATTACATGGTCCAGGATCTGTGTTTTTTCCTCAAGAAGCTAGGCGTAAAAATTGACGGGGTTGGCACCAGTACCCTGCGTATTCATGGTGTTAAAGACATAAAGAAAAATATTACCTACTATCCGAGTGAGGATCCAATTGAGGCAATGACTTTTATTTCCGCCGCAGTAATTACTAACTCAAGTATTACGGTTACACGCGCACCGATTGACTTCTTAGAGTTAGAGCTCCTCAAGCTGGAAAAGATGGGTTTGAAGTTTAAACTCACGCCTACTTATAAAGCAGAAAATGGTGCTACCAATCTGACTGACATCACCATCAATAAACATAACGGTGAACTTGAAGCGCTAGAGGATAAGATATACTCTCGTCCGTTCCCAGGCCTTAATATTGATAATCTACCTCTGTTCGTTGCCATTGCGGCAGTTGCAAAAGGACGCACGCTCATTCACGACTGGGTTTATGAAGACCGAGCTATTTACTTTACTGAATTGCGCAAACTTAATGTTAACGTAACATTGGTCGACCCGCACAGAGTTTACGTTGACGGCCCGGCTCGCTTCAGTGCAGCTGACGTTACCTGCCCTCCAGCCTTACGCCCAGCGATTCTTATACTATTAGCCATGCTGGCAGCTCCTGGTATTAGTGTGCTTAGAAATGTCTACTCTATAAATCGTGGCTATGAAGATTTTGCCGAGCGGTTAAATAGTCTTGGCGCACACATTACAGTACTGCACGAACTTTAGAACGCCGTTTATGGTATAATCACCCCTGTTCTTGCGGGATTCGTATATCGGCTAATATATCAGTTTTCCAAACTGAGGAGACCAGTTCGACTCTGGTATCCCGCACCACGTCGGAATTCGTTACGACCTTGTTAGAAAAACTTTGCAAAATGAATTATCAAAGTTTTTAGCAAGACCTAGTGCAATTCCTCCTCTCAAAATTGCAAACTGCTTTGCTTGGTTTACAATTTTGTTTGTGTCACTACTCTAAATCAGTTTTTCAAACCAAGGAGTCGATTTATTCGGCTCGACTGTTTGGAAAACTGTAAGGAAGAAGCGACTAAAGCGTGAAATAAAAGCAAAGTATATTTACTTTTATGGAAGGCGACCGTCGGTTCTGACGCGCCCCGGTAGCTCAATGGATAGAGCAGTTGGGTTCTAACCAATTGGTTGGGGGTTCGAATCCCTCCCGGGGTACCAAATCCGCATCATATAAATCTTATCTGTAATCTGTTAATTTTTGGTTCTGACTTTTGCCTAACCCTGACGAGGTTCGAACCAGAATGCATGCGAAAGTGTATAATTTACTTCATGAGTCCAGAGAATCTTAATTCCAGTAGTATAGTTGGCGATCTTTCTAGTCAGCTTGATGAAGAAACTATGGTGATGTCGGGCGGTTTTGACCGGTTAGACGCATTCCAGCAAATTATTGAGCAGGGTGAAAGCGCACTACCTGAATTGCTAAGTGACATGGATGAACCAAGTTGGTGGCGTATGCAAGCGGTTTGGACTATTGCCCATGCTGTCGGTAAGACAATTGAATATCCCGAAGAGATCCGTGGAAAATATCTCGAAGTACGAGATATTACAGTCGATTGGGCAAAAGCACACGGCTACATTACTCGCGAACCTACCGCAGAGTAAAATATGGTTCTAACTTCGTATACTAAGCCGTACCATACTTGTTTAAGCAAGTATTAATAGGTATAATCACCCCCGTTATAGTGGTTGTTCTAATCAATTTTGTAAGCCAAGGAGGCGGCTTTGCCGGCTCGACTGTTTGCAAAATTGCAAGGAGCAAGTGACTAGAGGATGGAACAAAAAACCAATCTAGGTTGGTTTTTTGTGAAAGCCGACCGTCAGTTGCGACGCGGCGGGTGTAGCTCAGTTGGTTAGAGCGTCTGGTTGTGGTCCAGAAGGTCGTGGGTTCGAGACCCATCACTCGCCCCATATTTGAAGCGTTAAGTTTATGTTTTAGTCCCCATTGGCAAGAATATTCACAGACATACACTGCCCGTTATCTTATGCTTAAAACGGTAAGTGGAGAGAAAGTGTATGAGATTGAGTTTACAAGATTTAAAAAAATACCGGCAAGAGCGAAAGCATATTAAAGAAACGCTTAGTCTCGAAAACCGCGACTTTTGGTAAATTTGCTGGAGCAGTTTTGTTCTGTCCTTAAAAATCACCCGCTGGGTGATTTTTAATTGGTATACTTAAGCTTGAGTGCCTGGAGAAGTATGTTAAAAAAAACGAGACATTTTTTTAAAGAGTATCGCGAGCTTGGGTTCGTTATTATCGCTATTGTCCTTGGGCTTGCTCTGGATCTAACTAATCATGATCAAGTTGCTCATATAGTGCTCGGCGTAAGTGCTTTGATTGCCGCCATTCCACTTGTTTGGAACATGGTGCAAACGCTGCGCAGCGGTGAATACGGCATTGATCTACTAGCAG
>CAYVSP010000040.1:0-3311 GCA_964453655.1 uncultured Candidatus Saccharibacteria bacterium | reverse complement strand
CCGCCGTCTACATAAAAATCCACTTGATTTTCGAAATATTTTTTGGCTTTTTGGATTGTGTCTGGTGGTTTTTCGTCTGGCTGGTTGGCGCTAGTTGTCAGTAATGAACCGGTTTTAGTTAAAAATGAGTTGAGGGCACCCTCTTTAGGAATGCGAAATGCAATACCGCCCAACCCTAAATGAATGTACTGAAGGCCTGTGCTTGGAATAATGATGCTCAGCGGATTTGGCCAAAACTGCTCAACTGCTTTTAGGTAGCGTCTGTGAATACCTAACTCCACAAGTTGGTCTATGTTTGCTGCAATGACGGTACCCGGTTTGTGCTCCCGTTGCTTTAATTCATAGAGTCTGGCAACCGCTTGCTCATCGCTAGCTAAGCAAACTAAACCATAGATTGTGTCGGTTGGAATAACACCAACTTTGCCGTCTTTTAATAACTGGATGACTTCCTCGCCTTTCAGCGAGCTAAAAAACTCCGCTTTGCTCATGAGTGTATTCTACAGAGTAAGCGTAGAATCACTCAAGTCGTTACTGGTGAAATCCTTGGTGTCGTCAACTGTGCTCATGTTTTTATCAACATTTTGGCTGGTGGTGGTCACGTCTGCGCTGGTAGCAGGTGCAACAGTCGGCTGGGTGCTTGTTGTCGGCGTAGTTTCTGGTGTATTTGACTTAGTGTTGCCCTTCATGTAAGCGTATACGGCGATGGCGGCAATCGCTAGGGCCACAATGATAGCCATAATTATGACGCCTACGGGCTTGGACTTTTTCTTTGCAGGTAAGCTAGCGTTCTGTTGCGGCGGCAATGGTGGTGTCGCGTCGCCTGTTCCAACTGGTTGGGGGGAAGGTTCTGGCACCGGACTGGCTGGTGGCTCAACTACTGGTTCTGGTGCCGATGGTTCAGTAGTAGGAGGTTCCGGAGCTGAAACAGCTGGATCAAATACAGGCGCAACCGGGGCGGGTGGGGCTTCAACAGCTGACGCCGGAGTCGCCACAGCTGTATTGGTAGTTGGTTCGCTGGAGCCTACTATGGGTGCGGTTATGGGTTGTGTGTCATCTGCAGTATTTACTTTGATTTCCATTGTTTAGCTCCTTATTGTTGTGTTTGCGTCTTTTCTTGCATCTCAAGTTGGTCATGAATTTTAGTCAACGTTGGTTTAATGGTACCGGTAATGTAGGTACGAATATCCTTTATATCAGTCCCAACTTTGAGTAAACTTGTGCGGGCCGCTTCAAGCGTTGCCTTGAAAGCCGTTGGATCGCTGGTGCAGTTTATGGCCGATAGGTCCGTGATAGCCTGCTTGTAGGTAGTTAGATCAGTTTTATAGGTAGTGACTTTAGTTTTTAGGGTAGTGATTTCGTTGTTCAGCTCTGTAGTATCAACATTTTTTGCCTTTAGCTTGGCGGATAGGGTGGTAAGTTGATCAACTACGTTGCCATAAACTTGATTACGACTGGTTTCAATGCCTTTAACGCGGCCGGTGACTGAACTTACAACCCCTTGGGCGGCTTTGCAGCGTAGTTTCATTCGAGCCTCATCGGCAGCAGTCAGTTTTACTTTAATAGCATCCTCGTGTGATTTAACACGGTCTTCTAAGGTTGTGCTTGGCGTGGTGGTGGTTGAACTAGAAGTGCTGTCTGAGCTTGCATTGCTAGCTTCGTTTGCTCTAGCTACTCCAACAATTAATAAGGGTACTAGCAAACTCAGTAGTAATAACTTAAAATATCTCATACTTCTCCTCCTGGGTATTTTATCATAAGCGTCTTAGTGTTAATTATAATGTTCTTCTACTTTGATTTATGTGAGGCTATCCAGTGCATAACTACCGTTGCTGAAACCCAATAAGGAAAAATACCGTAAAACGTATCGCTGACAGAATGCGAGTTTCGATCCACCGCCACAAATACGGTGACTAGAAAAATAATGAATGGAATGTAAAGCAGCCAGCCCTCGATGCTATTGGGTAAATATGACCACCTTACTGGCTTAAACCAGGCTTTTTGTTTGCTCATAACGTATCTATCTTTTCAGCTAATTCCCTGTCTCTGTCTGTCACTTTGCCTGCACTGTGCGTTGTTAGGCTGACTTTTACACGCCCCCAGCCGAGTTCAATGTCAGGATGATGGTTCATCTCTTCAGCTAAGACGCCGACCTTGTTCACAAGCGTTAACGCCGACTTAAAATCTGAAAACGTAAACTCTTTAACTAGGCAGTTATTCTTTTCTCGCCACATACTTCTCATTATAAGGGAAAAGAGAAGCCGGAGCATCGGCATTCATTGCTGTGCGCCGCGCGATGGGAAAAACCGTAGGTTTGTCCTATAAGCCAGCGAAGCGCGGCATTAATAATAGTACCAGGAGTAAATACCGTTGGTATTAGTAACATCGCGTATTTTGACTGGATTGCCGCCCTCGGTACTCATGGCATAGTCCGCCGTCTCTTGGTCGGTATGAATCCTATAAATAACTGTGGTGTCATTTATCCAGCGTAGTGGATATTGCACCCCACTTTGGGTGTGCAGTGTTTTATCAGCGTTGTTTGAAGGATCATACAAAAGCAGGACGCCTTTGCCATCCCGATTGTCTGCCCAGAGACTGTTTTTTGCATCAGGACTGTCTAAATATACTCTCGTTTTGAGTTCAGCCGGCGGCCCATTTGCTTTGCTGGCATTAGAGCTGCCGATATGATGAGTGTACCAAGTTTGACCTACAGATAGGCTTAAATCGCTGTAGCCAGTGCGGAAAATATTCCAGACTTCTTGGTTTAGAATAGTCGCCCGATTACTACCGTCTGGATTGATTCGAAAGAGACCTATGTTAGATGGGTTCTGGTAAGAGGTTGATGCTGCGAAGTATATCTGGTCGCCTGCAAATAAAACGTCGTTAAAGTAGTTGGTTGCAAATAGCTCTTTGCTTTCCTTTTTTTGATAGTCATATGCCATTAATCGCTCACGCTTTGGATTGTTGGCGCTGGTACCAGATGTAATCTGAACATAAACTATTTTATCGCCAAACCAGTTCACTAATTGAACGCGCTCAGACTGTGTAACTTTAGTAACTTCTGCGCTTTTTAAATCTATTATATTCAACGTGCTAAACAAGAAACCGTCGGAATTACGTGCATTGTCACGAGTAGAAACCAATGCAGCAACCTCGTCCGTGGGATGCGGCGCCAAAACCATGCCGTCTTGTTCGCTGCCGGTGCCTGGTAGTAACAGTTTCTCATTTTTGCCATCTAAATCGATCGTGTACATATCGTATTTACCCGAGCGTTTGGAAATAAAGACCTCTTTACGATTGGGCACTAGTTTTAC
>CAYVSP010000039.1:0-3445 GCA_964453655.1 uncultured Candidatus Saccharibacteria bacterium | reverse complement strand
TTTTCATAACTTCATAGTATAGCACTATATGGCAAATAAGTAAAGTACTTAAGTTCGCGAACTGTCAATGCCTAGCTGTCTTAGCAGTACCCATATATACTGTATACAACCAGCTTATGAAATTTCGCTTTCACGTTATATCTCTGCCGCATACCCAAACTACCTCTGAGTATGTAGCCTGTGCTTATACCCAAAAAGTCATCAAATTTTGCCGGATGATGAAGTCGCTCGGCCACGAGGTCTACCTTTATGCATCTGAAGAAAACGAGGCGCCATGTGATGAGCTCATCACCATTGTCACCAAAAAAGAACAGCGCAAATGGTTTGGCGATAACGACTTCAAGCAGCACTTTTTTAACATTGAATGGAACGAGACCAAGCCGTTTTGGACAATTCCTAATGGCAGAGCTGTTAAAGAGATAAAAAAGCGGGCCAAATCGCGTGATTTTGTGTGCATTATTGCCGGAATCTGCCAAAAACAAATATCGGACGGAGTACCAGAACTCAAGAGCGTGGAATATGGCATAGGTTACTACGGTGTTTACACACCATTTCGGGTATATGAAAGCTATGCACAGATGAATTTCGTGCAAGGTACGCTTCACGACGACAATGGCCGTTTTTTTGACACCGTTATACCTAATTATTTTGATCCTAAAGATTTTCCATTTCGCACAAAAAAAGATGATTACTATTTGTTTGTGGGACGGATGATTGCCCGCAAGGGCGTGGATATGGCAGCAGAAGTTACCCGTCGAATTGGTGCCAAGTTGGTGTTAGTGGGGCAGGGTGTTGAGAAAATCGAGGGCAATAAAATAATCTCCAAAGAGGTGACTCTGCAGGGCGACCATTTACTTCATTTGGGCTACGCTGACATTAAAAAACGCGGCGAGCTTATGAGCAGAGCCAAGGCAGTGTTCGCTTGTTCGTATTACATAGAACCATTCGGCGGCGCCTCAATTGAGCCAATGTTCTGCGGCACACCTGTTATCACGACGGACTGGGGGGCCTTTCCGGAGAATATTATCCACGGCGAAGTCGGCTACCGCACTAGAACTTTGGGCGAAGCCATCTGGGCTACTCAGAATTTAGACAAACTAAAGTCTGCTAGGGCCATCCGTAAATATGCTATCGACAATTTTAGTTTAGAGCGCGTTAAGTATCTTTATCAGGCATATTTTGAGCAAATCTATACACTTTGGGATGAGAACGGCTGGTACTCGCCGTGGCACAAAGGCGTATCCAAGTATAAACGCTACAATAAATTCTATCCTAAGTAGCTAGCGTTGCCCCTTCGGTGTAATTTAGATATAATTCACCAGTCGCACTCCAGTTCTGAAAGGAAAAGAGAGCCCGAGACTTGGATTTATTCCAAGCCCGGTGCGATGAGAAAAACCGTAGGTTTGTCTCATAAGCCAGCGAAGCGTGGCGCTGTTCCGGGGTAGCTCAATGGTGGAGCAAGAAGCTGTTAACTTCAAGGTTGCCGGTTCGAGTCCGGCCCCCGGAGCCAAGATAGAGAGCCGTGCTGAAAAGCAGGGCTTTCTCTCTGTAAATCGTCGGTTCTAACCATTTCGATAGTGTTATTTGCTCGTTCGTTCATTTGCTCAAGCGGAATGAAGTATTTATTAGGGGTAAATTGAATGGTTCTATCTTTGATAGTCAGTACCTCACCAAGCTTCACAATTACAGTACGCTTCTTTTCGAGATCGCCGCTATCGAAGTCCTCTTTAGCAAATCGAGCGAAAGTAAATACTTCATCAGCTTTTGCACGCCAGTCACGAGCCTTATATTCGTTCTTGTTTCTTTTCTGTTGAAGTTCTTCGAGTTTGTCCTCTAGTGTTTGCATCTCAGCGTAATACCATGAATCATCATCGGCATCACCGTTATAACGCATACGACGTAAGTTATTGATGGAGTTTTGAGCTTTTTCAATTGCTTTGTCGTGACGTGCACTCTGATCTTGGAATTTTTCAACCACCTCATCTTCTTCTTGAGCAAGTGCTTCAATAGCTAACTTGTAGAAATCTGGGTCGATGGTGAATTTGTTCAGCTTATCTTTTATCTGCGAAAGCAGTTCGTCTTCATTTACATGAAGCTTAGGTTGAGTACATTTAATGTTCTTATTCTTGCCAGTACAGTGATAGTACACATACTCTCTTATTTCACCAGTGGATTTGATGGACTTCCGTTTCTGTTCTGCTGTAATTGCAAAACCACACTCACCACACTTGAATAGGTTACGTAGTTGAAAATTATATGTCTTGTCTTTTGGGCGAGTAGTATGGGTAGGGTCAATGATCTGTTGTACTCGTTCGAATTCTTCCTGAGTAATCATCTGAGGATGCTTTCCATGATACAGTTCACCCTTAAATGACAGTTGCCCCGTATAGAATGGGTTTTTGAACAGAGCACAGATACTTGAGTAAGCTATCGGACCGCCACCAGTCTTACCCCTAACGGGAGTAGTAATGTGCAGTTCTTCGTCAGCTATATGAACCAGTTGAGCCATTGAATATGTGCCCGTGAGCATTTTGTCCCAAAGAGCACGCATTGCAGTAAATCGATCTGGGTCAGCAATTATTATTTTTTCAAGACGATCGTTTAAGTAGCCTACAGGTGGTACACCTGGCTTGTGACCTTTTTCGACCTTAGACTGCATACCTCGCTTAGTATTGCTACTAAGCTCACGAATGTATTGGTTAGACATACCAGCTTCTACGCTGAATACGATTGCATTGTCTTCAGGGAAGTAGCTTTTTTCAGCCGTTAATATGTGCTTTAATTTTCCATCTTGAAGTAGTTGTTGCAGTCTCCCGCTATCGGTAGGGTTTCTAGACAAGCGATCTAGTTTCCAGCAAACAATACCATCAATTTTACCGTCTTCAATATCCTTGATTAAGCTCTCGAACACATTACGGACAAAAGGGCGTTTAGCTGACCATTTTTCAGTAAGGGGGTCGCCGATTAGACGAGCCCCCTCACGCTTTGCTACTGCTTTCATTACCTTTACTTGATCATCTAATGACTGAACCTGCTTATCTTCAGTGTCAGTAGATTTACGAGCATACAGACGATAACGATAGCTTTTTAGGTCATGATTATTCATTTCATTGCCCCTGCAATTTGCTGCTGTTCAAGCCTATTAGCTATACCTCTTTTAATCTGCATACTCCGTAGCTTCAACGAGGAAGCTTGTTTCATTAGTTCCAATGATTCTGCGATAATTTCATCACAGTTATCAGGAGTGATTTTTATTTTTGCTAAATTATTGAGTTTAGTGATTTGCATAGTTGTTACCTATTCTGGACTATCTGTCCATTGTGTTACTTATTATAGTTCTTATTCCCTTAGTTGTATATCTTTATATGTTGGTAATCTCTAAATATAGTGACCTCTATATTTAGTAGACCTTTATATAAAGGTTAATCCTTATATATAAGGGTTA
>CAYVSP010000038.1:0-3545 GCA_964453655.1 uncultured Candidatus Saccharibacteria bacterium | reverse complement strand
TCAATTTCATTAATTGAGCCGTCAAAGCCTTTAAATGGTCCGTCTGTAATATTGACGACATCGCCTAGTTTGTAGTCTATCTTGTGCTTCGGCTCGGCTCTGCCCATACGCTTCATGATCTTTTCAATCTCTTCGGTGTCAATCGGGGTGGGGTCTGTGCCACTGCCGACGAAACCAGTCACAGAAGGTGTATTGCGCACAATGTACCAAGCATCTTCACTTAGCTTCATTTGGACCAATACATAACCTTGAAAAATACGCTTCTCCACCACCTTGCGCTTACCGTTCTTAACTTCAATCATTTTTTCTTTGGGAACTAATACGCGGAAAATTTTATCATTCATGTCTAGACTTTCAGCCCGTTGGCGAATACTTTCAGCCACTTTCTCTTCATAACCGCTGTAGGTATGGATAGCATACCACTGCTTCGAGGTATCGTAACGCTTGTTCATATCTTTAAAATAACCTTTCTAAATAGCTTATCGAGTCCAAAATCGACAATCGAAACAAGGAGTCCGAAAATGACCGCAAAAGTCACGACCGCAAAAGTGAGTTTCCAGCTTTCGCGTCGTCCCGGCCATGTAACCATCTTAAGTTCTCGCCAGCTATCTCTGAAATAACGCGGGAAAAAGTGGTGTCTCCTATTCAGAAAACGGCCGGCTTTATTGTTTGGCAGAGGGAGATAATACTCCTTGCGGCCAACATTAGCAGCATTGCGTAAGGGTTTTGTTACCTTATGAAGCCGGCGCGGTCCTTTTTCGGGTTTCTTTGTCTGATTAGACCGTTCGCGAACGGTTTCTGCTTTTCGAAGACGCCTTTTCTTGTTCTCAGCCAACTCTAACTCCTCTTATAAATAAAATAGACCTATCATAGATAGGCCGCAACCTGTCAATAGTAACATGATACACATTAAGAGTCAATCTATCTCACTGCTTAAGGTTAGGTACGAAGATGTTGAAGGTGGAGCCTTTATTGAGCTCACTTTCAACGCTTATCTCGGCATGAAGCAACCGCGCAAGCTTCATAGTGACATAAAGGCCAAGTCCAGTACCATTAGTTTGTCTTGTCCGATAATCCTCGCTTCTAAAGAATTTATCAAAGATTTTTTGCTGGTCGCCCTGACTAATGCCGATGCCGGTGTCTTGTACGTAAAACTGCACTCCGTTAGGGGTTTGCTTAGTGCCAATAGTAATACTGCCAGTTTGGGTATATTTTATGGAATTAGTAATAAAATTCTGCAAAATTTCTTTGACATAAAGGCGGCTTGTGGTAAGTAATTGGAGGGATGAATCAAGTACGCCCTTCAGCTCTAAATGTTTTTGGGTAGCTTGAGGCTGGGAAGCCTTAACCAGTTCTGTGATAAGCTCATGAATATTTATTTGTTCGAGTTCTACGGTCAGCTTACCACGCTCGGCCCTGGAAAGCGTTGACAGGTCATTAATTAAACTGCTCAAGAATATAACCTGCTCGTGGGCTTGCTTCAAAGCGGCGGTTATGGATGTCACATCACCCTGTTTTTCTATGATAAATTGGGCATTGCTAATATTACCTTCTGCTATGGCAACAGGAGTCCGCAGCTCATGACTGACAACACTTATGAACTCATCACGCTCCTCCTCGAGAGACTTCTCATGTGTTATATCACGCAAAAGAACAATGTAGCCTTGTTCGCCGCCTTTGCCGTAGCCTAGATGCACCGGCGCAATGCTTAAATAAAGATTTATCATGCTCCCGTCAACGTATAGCAATCGCCACTCACGATTCGAGAAGGCTGTTTTGACGCCATTGATAAGGTTTCTAATATCGATCGGCTGTTTATTTTTATCAACCAATTTGACAATATCAGCAAGAGGCTTGCCGGTAATTGAACTATTTAAGTCAATGATATTAAGTGCAGCTCCGTTGTACAATACAACCTTTCCAAGCTCATCAACGGCAATTACGCCGTCAGCCATACTGTTTATCAAACTAGTCAGGCGTTCATGTTCCAGGGCCGAATGTCCAGCATTTGTATTTTGACTCGGTGGCATGTGCACATTATGCCATAAGCTTAAGAGTTATGCTTGGGGAAAGGTAGGCTTGTGAATACGCAGCTCTTTACGAAGGGCCTTGTGATTAGGCGCGACTTTTGCAACTTCTTTCCAGAAGGGTTCACCATGTCTAAGCACTTTGGTATGTACTAGCTCATGTAACAATACATAGTCAATCAACTCCCATTTTAGTGTCATGAGAAAGGTATTAAGTAAGATTTCCTGCCGGTGGCTGCAGCTCCCCCATTTTGAGCGCAAGTGTTTTACTTTGACACTATGATAATGAAAAGAGTGCTGCTCAGCGAGCCTTGCTAATCGCTGGGGCAACAAGCTTTCGGCCTCGATACATAGCGCTTTAAGTGAGCCTCTTTGAGCCGCCGCTTGGATTGCTGTTACTGAGGTTTGCGCGCCAAAGCTGACCTTAATAACGCTGCCATCTATTCGGACCACAGCGCGTCCGATAGACGCCTTGCTTACGAATAATAACCTGTGTGCTTTGCCGACTCGCTGACCGTCATAAAGCTGCTCTGGCTGCGTGTGGTGCTGCAAGATCCATTGCTTTTTATTTTGGGCAAATTCAATCCCAACTTTATATGGCACCCAACGAGGCAGAGTTACTTTAATGCTGCCTTGCGGCGTTAAAGTAATGCGCAAATGTTTTGCGCCTGAGCGTTTATAAAAGTTGACTGGGCCAATGCCATCAACTTCAAAAATCTTGACCGGCATCAGCGAATAATAATATTGCGCCGGCTTAGATCAACTCGGCCGGCTTGAACCCGGTTGGGCACCAGGTTAACGAGCTCAGGTTTTACGACATTGGCAACCGCGCTGTCAGCCGAAACCATTCCCATTTCATATAATCGTTTCACAACCGCGTTACGCTGAGTATTAAAGGTATGCTTGCCACTGATGACAATATAGTCTTCTGTATTTCTAGGGTTCTGCATCGTATTGGCATACTGCTGAAAACTATCTCTTGTGTAGGGCACGGCATATTTATCATCAGCCTTACGGCGGTCTCGCTTAAGAATACGCTGCAAAGTACTTTCTGGATCAATCTGCAACCAGATTAAGACAGGTTGAGCTTTGGCTCTTCGTGCGAAGTCACGCATTACTCGGCGCTGTCCAGCTCGCGTGGCGTTGGCGTCATAAATAACGCTGATGCCGGCATTCAGAAATTCTTCGGTCATGTAGTTCATTAGGTGTGAGATAATTTCGTTCTCGCGTTTATCGTACTGGGGATTATCAAAAAGCTCGCTGCGTATACGATCACTATGAATATGAGCCGCTCCAATGTATTCGCTCAATTGTCGGGCAAAATGAGTCTTACCAGCTCCAGGAAAGCCGTAAAGCATAATTAAAGTTGGTTTGATAAGCACCATCTTAGGCATTGATATATTTTATAACAATTTTATAGTTAGCGCACGATTAAATGGCAGGGGTGGAGGGACTTGAACCCCCGACCTACGGTTTTGGAGACCGTCGCTCTAGCCAGCTGAGCTACACCCCTACGTC
>CAYVSP010000037.1:0-3669 GCA_964453655.1 uncultured Candidatus Saccharibacteria bacterium | reverse complement strand
AAAAGGCCGCGACGGCGTTTGAGCAAGCTCTTAAGCTAGAAGATAACTTAGCAGCGCGTCATGTTGCCTACGCCAAGGTGCAAGAAAAGCTAGGGAATGATAAGCGTATGTTCGAAGAACTTGAGACAGCGGCTGAACTCGAACCAAACGTAGAAACCTACAATTTGCTGTTAAAAGCTTATGAAAATCACGAAATGGCGGCCGAAGCCGATCTAATAAAGCAAAAACTCAATAAGTTAATTGTCCCAGCTGGCCGGCCAAAACGAATTCTGCGACCTAGAAGAGTTGTTATTTAAAGTAAGCCAAAATTGGTACACTTGTTTTTCAAGGTTAGAACTATTTTGATGACTTGGTGTGCGGCTTTCCAACTAATGGTATTTCGGTAGTGACCCAAGCGTCATCATCCTTGCACTCGTAAGTGAATTTATCGTATTCTTTAAAATCTTTGCCGACCTTAAAGTTGTTGGTAACTTCCCAGCGAACTTTGCGCATTGGTTTATTGCAACTTGGGCAATTCATATTCACATTATAGCAATAATTTTGGTGCAGCATCATTGCTGGGGTTAGAACGCTAATTAAGTCCTAAGTTCCAGGAACTTTAAGTTTATCCTGGTTTGCCTCTTGCCATGATACAATGGCCTTAATTCGCTTGTCCAGCAAGCCAAGATGCTCTTCTAAGCTACCAGCATCAATACACAATTGCTTGTAATGCTCAAGTAGTGGTACTAATAATTTATCATGGGCCCTGAAGAGAATTAGTTCTTCATCCAATGGAAGCGGTGTCCCGTCTAATTTGGTTATATCACCAGATGTTTGATATTTTTCATCGATTTTTCGCATATCGACACCCCGCTTATAATATATGTAAAAGTATACTTTATTAAATTCTATGATGCTAATGCTTGGTGTAGCGTAATGAACAGGGCTAGAATGCTAATGCTTCATTCTGTTGGACAGTTTGGGACAATATAATCAATGCCTATTTTTCGTGGAGGCCCACTGTAACATGGCGCTCCCTCAAAAGGGTTACCGGTTTTACTATGCCTATTCTTGTATAGGATAGCTCCCCATCCAACGGCTAAGATGAGAATAATTATCGTAAGGATGATGATAATTTTCTTGGACATTTGACTTTCATATATGTTGTGGTGCAGGGAGAGGGATTCGAACCCCCGAAGGCGAATGCCAGTAGATTTACAGTCTACCGTGTTTGACCGCTTCACTATCCCTGCTTGTTGATGTGTGATGGTGAGATAAGCCTAGTACCGACAAAACAAGTTTGCTCGGCACAATTAATTATCTCACCAAGCCATCTCCTCTCAAATTCGAGAATCCTCTCTCGAATTTGCTTCACCCATTGCAAGAGAAGATTATTGCAATGAAAGTGCAAGTATAAGCTGGAGCCGTTGACGAGAGTTGAACTCGTGACCCCCTCCTTACCATGGAGGTGCTCTACCACTGAGCTACAACGGCATTATATAGCTTCGCGTCAGGAAAACAGATCTCTAATAGATCTACTTTCTCTGGCTCGTCATATAATCACTCAGATTATAACCGCTAAATGGTAGCAAATCTAATCTGTTTTTGCTATATTCAAACCCCTTGAGCTTTGTTTTCAAATATCCATTCCATATAATGCTAATTGAATGGCAGACTTAGGTGAAAAATGCGCAGCAGCAGGGATGGTCGGCGAAAACCCTGAGTTTCCTGCCTCACATTATCTCAGCAGAGCACTTTTTTCGATGCAGCACAGAGGCCCAGAGGCAAGCGGCGAAGCGACACAGGATCTCAACGGCGAACAGGTCGTGCATAAAGCGCCGGGTTTAGTAAAGGACGTATACGGCAAGAAAACCTTAAGACGCCTCAAGGGTTCGGCAGGCATTGGAAATAACCGATACTCCACGAGCGGCGATAGCGACAGTCATCTTTTACCCTTTGATGATTCAGATATTGGTTTTGCTCTTGCATTGAACGGTAACCTGCCAGTGATGGATCGAATGACAACTTTCCTGGAGCACCACCACATTCGCACTAGTCAGTTTAATGATGCTGAGCGAATGGGTTTAACTGTCGCATCCTTTATCAGACAAGGCCAGGATCTTCCCGCTGCCGTTGAACTGGCATATGGATACTTCCGTGGCGCTTTTTCTTGTGTGGCTATGCATGAGGGCATGGTGGTGGGCTTCCGTGACCCTAAAGGGATAAGACCCCTTGCCCTCGGTAAACTCTCAGTAGGAGGCAGATTATTTGCTTCTGAAACTTGTGCATTAGATGCAGTAGGTGCGGAATATGATAGAGAGGTTGCACCAGGTGAGATGGTAATTATCAATCCTGATGCAAGCATAGATAAGAAACAAATTGCCGAGGGAGAATCAAATCTAGACATGTTTGAGTTGGTCTATTTTGCTCGACCTGATAGCTATCTTTATGGACAACGAGTGGCACAAGTAAGGCGAAGATTCGGCGAACAACTTGCTTTACTTCATCCTCCTGAAACTAATGGTAAAGGTGAGATTGTAGTGGTCCCCGTGCCAGAAACATCCGTACCGGCAGCCGAGGGCTATGCAGATAAGTTAGGATTAAGGCACACGACATCGTTAATCAAGGATAGGTACATCGGCCGAACTTTCTTAGAACCCTTCGATACAGTTCGAGATGAAATGCTAGATACTAAGCACAATCTTATAACTGAATTCGTAAAAGGAAAACATGTGATTCTTTTTGACGACTCCATTGTCCGGATGAAAACTATGCCAGCGGTTGTTGCAATGTTTAGAGCAGCAAAAGTAAGATCAATTACGGTGTTGAGTGCTTCTCCGCCGGTCCGATACCCTGATTTTTACGGCATAGATACTCCAACCCAAGCAGAATTGCCAGCAGCTTGGTTAAGCATTGAGCAAATGCGTAAAAAAATAAAATGCGACAAGCTTGGTTTTCTGAGTCTTTCAGCAACAGTGGAGGCAACTGGCAGGCCATTTGAAGACTTTAATTTATCTTGCTTCAACGGCGAATACCCCATCGGTATTGGAGCACTGAAGGCTGACCTAATAAAACCAGCTGACATGTCATATATCGATTAAGAGCACGTTGCTAACCAATGTCTGCTTTTGCTACACTTTGCGAGTACTAATGCCGACGTAGCTCAGTGGCCAGAGCGGCTGTTTTGTAAACAGCGGGTCGTGGGTTCGACTCCCTCCGTCGGCTCCATTGTTGATTTCGTACTCCTTATCTGTTAAACTCTTCTGGATTATGGCAAAGAAAAGCGACAAACGACGCATTGTGGGACTAGTCAGTGAAGAGACTGGCCGCCGCAATTATTACACGATGAAGAATACCGTAAACACCCCTGATAAATTACGCTTGCGTAAATATGATCCAGTAGCCCGCAAACACGTTTGGTACGCCGAAACAAAAAAGAATTTAGGCCGAAACGAAGTCAAACCCAAAAAATAGTCTCCTAGACTACATTAAGCACAACAAGGTAGAATAAACTAGTTTTCCAAACCAAGGAGTAGGCTTTGCTTGCTCGACTGTTTGGAAAACTAAAAAGGAAGAAGCGACTAAAAGTTGAAGCCAAAAACAGGCTTTTTTGGCGAAATCTGACCGTCGATTCTGACGTAGGGGTGTAGCTCAGCTGGCTAGAGCGACGGTCTCCAAAACCGTAGGTCG
>CAYVSP010000036.1:0-3689 GCA_964453655.1 uncultured Candidatus Saccharibacteria bacterium | reverse complement strand
CTTGGCGTGAAAGCCGTATATTATAAGCCACAAACTTCGCTGTCACAGCTAGTGGACGCTGTTGAACAGCTACTGACCCTACAAGCATGAACCAGATTGTCACGCAGGCAATATTATTAAGCCGCACCAATTACGGCGAGGCTGACCGCATTTTATCTGCTATAACACCCGATTATGGCAAGCGGCGTCTAATGGCTAAAGGGGTACGCAAAGAGCGCTCTAAACTGGCGGGCGGTATAGAACTTTTTAGTATTAGCCACATTACTTACATACCCGGTAAGAAAGAGATAGATACGCTTATATCAACGAGGCTCGTTAAACATTTTTCCCAGATTACTACTGATGTTGATCGGACAATGCTGGGCTATACACTGCTTAAGCATTTTAACCGGAATACCGAAGATGCGGCTAGCGAAGAGTACTTTCAGCTTTTAGCAAGTAGTCTCAAAGCTCTGGATGAACTTAAGTTGAAGAATGAAATTATAGAGGCTTGGTTTGATGCACAGTTGATTAAGCTGGGTGGTCACCAACCAAATCTAAAAACCGATGCGAACGGAAACAAGCTTAAATCAGAACAATCTTACGTGTTTGATTTTGACACGATGGTATTCACTCCTAAAGATGACGGTAAATATGACGGCAAACACATTAAACTCATTCGGCTATTATTTGGCTTAAGTGATGCCCGCGAACTTATTAAAGTTGGAAATATTGAAAGCGTTCTGCAAGCTTGCTGCCAGTTAATGAACGCTATGAGCAAAGAGTCCATTCGGATATAATTTATATAATGAGTAAAAAGGTAATTATTTTAGTGGGTTCGGGCACTGTTAAATCCCGTTCACTAAGCCTCGCCGGCAATATAAGCGAAGTCTTAAAATCTAAAGGCTTAGAGGTGGAGCTGATTGACTTGCTGCAGTTGCAGCTGCCAGCTTACAACGTTACGACTGAAGCAAATAAGTCATATGATCCTAAGACACAGGAATTTTTGGACAAATCGAAAGCCGCCGACGGATGGGTTTGGGTGACGCCGGTTTATCACAATAGTTACAGCAGCATCCTGAAGAATGCACTCGATTGGCAACACTTTTATTTTGATCACAAAGTACTTGGTGTGGCCAGTCACGCCGGTCCTAGCCGCAGTCCGCAAGCCGGCGATCAGCTGCTATTGGTAGCGCGGGCCCAACACTTTGTACCGATTCCAAACAGAGTATTTACCGAGAACAATGATTACGATGATGATAAGCAGCTCGTTAGCCAAGAAATAAAAGACCGCATCGAAACGTTTGCTGTAGAATTTAAAACTTTCATCGGGAAATTAGCTTCATAACACTATATAATACTGATTAAGTATGAGTGCTTCATTAGAAGATATTGTTTCATTGTCTAAACGCCGTGGTTTTGTATTCCAGGCCAGTGAAATTTATGGTGGGCTGGCTGGTTTTTGGGATTATGGACCTTATGGTGTCGAACTGGCCAACAATATTAAAAACTTGTGGTGGCGAGAAATGGTTCACCGCAACACTGAAATACACGGAATAGATGGGGCTATTATTCAAAACCCAAAACTTTGGGAGGCCTCAGGTCACGTTGCTGGATTCACTGATCCTTTAGTGGATTGTAAAAACTGCGGAGCGCGCCATCGGGCCGATCACTTGGCTGGGGTTGATTCAAACAACTTAAAAGAGCTAGCCAAATTACTGAAAGATAAGGCATGCCCAGTATGCGGCAAAAAAACCTTAACAGAGCCGCGCTACTACAACATGATGATGAAGACTTGGGTCGGCCCAATTGAAGACGATTCGTCGGTGGCCTATTTGCGGCCGGAAACAGCTGGCTCAATTTTCATAAATTATGAAAATGTTCGCGAAACTACTCGTAGTAAAATTCCATTTGGCATTGCACAAGTAGGGAAGGCTTTTCGTAATGAGATTAGCCCGCGCGATTTCATTTTCCGCGTTCGTGAGCTCGAGCAAATGGAAATGCAGTATTTTATCCATCCTGACAGCCAAAAAGAGCAGTATGAGTTTTGGCGGAACTTTGCTTGGGAATTTCTAACAAAGAAACTTAAAATCGACGAGAAAAATCTAAGCTGGCATGAACATGACGAAGATGAGCGAGCACATTATGCGGCTGCGGCCCACGACATCTATTTCAAGTTTCCTTTTGGCGAAAAGGAGCTTTGGGGAACACACAATCGTACGGACTTCGATTTGACCAGCCATTCCAAGGCCAGCGGCAAAGACTTATCTTACTTTAATGAAGCAGCCGGCAAAACCTATATGCCATATGTTATTGAATCTTCTGTTGGAGTTGGGCGCATGTTTTTGGCGGTGCTAAGTGATGCTTATGATGAAGATGAAATCAACGGCGAAAAACGCACAGTTTTGAGATTAAACCCTGAACTCGCACCGATTAAAGTTGCCGTCTTTCCGTTGCTTAAAAATAAGCCCGAGCTCGTTAAGAAGGCCAAGCAAGTTTTCGATGAACTCAGTAAAACTTTAGTGTGCGAATTTGACGACAATGGCAATATTGGAAAACGCTATCGCCGCCAGGATGAAATCGGCACCCCGTATTGTGTAACAATTGATTTTGATACTCTAGAAAATGATACCGTAACTCTTCGTGATAGAGATACAACAAAACAAGAACGCGTAAAAATTAATGATCTAGAAAAAGCTTTGGATTTTTAAAATGTCTTTTCGATTCGTTTTTGAAATAAAAGTTCGTCTCGGTGAGGACGAAACTTTTATTGAAAACTGGCGCGAGGGCAGCAAACCCATTCAAGAGTATCCGGGTGCACGGGGTACGCGTTTGCACAAAAAGCTTGGCGAAGATCATACATACATCGCCATTGCCGAGTGGGAGTCCAAAGAATTGCGCCAAGCTGCGATGGCTGAAATCAATGAAGGTAAAACGTATCGAGCAAAGCGTGTCAAAGAATGGGGCGATAACGAAGGCTTTGGCGAAGTTATAATACTCGGCGAAATCGATGAAATAGATGCTGTTTTGCCACCAAGTAAGCTAAGTTGAAGTTATGCGCTAGGGCCAATGGAAGTTGTATGACTAAATTGCATGGAAATTTTTAAAAAAGTTAGCTTCAAAGAAGTCGAGCGGGAATTTAGGAAACAGTACAGAAAGAAAAATCGCCCGGAGCATGTCAGCCGTTGGTGTTTAGATTGGACGGAGCTCAAAGTTGGGAATTGGTATAAAGTCAGGCTATCTCACAAAGACGTTTTATCAATACTTCTGCCTGGGCACGCCCATCCAAACAGGCATTTGATACCCGATGAAGGTAGGCTGCTTAGACATGTGTTGCAGAAGAAAATAAATTATCGAACCGTCAATCGCACTTGTTGGCAAAGTATCAAATACTTCAAAACCAAAGATTTCAACCCGCTATTTTTATCTACCAAATTCATAGCTCTTAGTCATTACAGACGACTAAAGTATCAGCCAACTGCACTCTACCATGTTGACGGCATACATCGCTTAGTAGCATGGGGGCTGGACGGCCGATATACAGATGAGTATTTAGAAAAGCATCCACTGTATGCATATGTAGCCATCGGCCGAAGATTCCAATTCGCATATTATTTGAAGAAGTTACTAAATAAAGCATTGTCAAAATTAAATGTCTATGGTATATTTCTGAGATTGTGTCAAGCTTCGAAGACTTAGGTGATCAAGGC
>CAYVSP010000035.1:0-3719 GCA_964453655.1 uncultured Candidatus Saccharibacteria bacterium | reverse complement strand
CTATATTATATGCCAGACATGGTATTAATCTAGTAGTTTTTTGGCTTTTAGCCCATCAGAGGTAGAATAGGGATATGATCTAGCCACGCTTTAATTAAAACCGATGGATTTAAAAAGCGTAATGGAGGAGTTTGAGCATGAAAGACAAGGCTATTGAAAAGCTTATTCAAGCAGAAACAAAGCGGCAACTAGAAGGACTAGAGATGATTCCCAGTGAGAATCATACGTCCGGCGATGTGCTAGCAGCATTAGGGTCGCGGCTAACTGATAAATATTCGGAAGGCTACCCTGGCATGCGCTACTATGGCGGCTGCGAGGTAGTAGATGCAGTCGAAAACCTTGCACGTGACCGAGCCAAACAACTTTTTGGCGTAACCCACGCCAATGTGCAGCCTTATTCGGGATCACCTGCGAACCTGGCAGTATATTTTGCTTTAGTAGATCCAGGTGACACCATCATGGGAATGGCTTTGTATTTTGGCGGTCATATGACCCATGGCCTCAAGGTGAATTTTTCTGGTAAGTGGTTACATTCGGTGCAATATCATACTGGCAAAGACGGCTATCTTGATTATGGAGAAATGATCGAAATGGTAAAAAAAGAACAACCAAAACTTATTTTTGTTGGCGCAACGGCCTATCCACGCTTTTTTGACTGGAAAAAACTCAGAACCATTGCCGATATATGCGGAGCGTGGTTAGTGGCCGATATTTCTCATATTGCTGGCCTCATTGTAGCTGGGGTACATCCTTCACCCGTTGGCTATGCAGACGTAATCACTACCACAACACACAAAACGCTACGTGGTCCCCGTGGCGCCATGATCTTGTGCGACGGCTTACCGGCCAACTATTTGAAAAAAGTAGAACGGTCTAAAGAAAATCTTCCGACGTTAATTGACAGAGCAATTATCCCAGGTCTCCAGGGTGGACCACACAATCACCAGACGGCCGCTATAGCCGTAGCGCTACGTGAGGCAGCAGCACCCGCATTTAAGGTATACGGTAGGCAAATCGTTGAAAACGCTAAAAAGCTGGCTGATGAACTGAACAAACGAGGTTATAACCTGATAACGGGCGGTACGGACAATCACCTACTTCTTATTGATCTAACAGATAAAAATATTCTAGGGGCCGATGCCGAAATCGCTTTAGGTGAGGCGGGTATTACAGTTAATAAAAATACTGTGCCATTTGATCCGAGACCGCCATTTAGTCCCTCTGGTATTCGCTTGGGTACACCTGCTCTCACAACCCGCGGGATGAAAGAAAAAGAGATGTTACAAATTGCCGAATGGATTGATGAAGCCTTGTCTCACCACAATGATGAGAAGTATTTAGCTAATTTGCGTAAGGAAATCAAAGCACTGGCGCTCCAGTTTCCATTACCTAATTAAAATCACACCAAGCCTTGATTATTTTTGTATGACAAACTTAAAGCCATCCAAAGTTTTATGTACGACCACGATATCTAAAATTCACCTAAAAAGCGCACCTCGGGTTCGAGTTCAATACCCAACCGCGATTTAACGGTTTCCAAAATATGCTGGACTACATTATACATTTCTTGTGACGAAGCTTTGCCAACATTTTCAATTTTTAGAATATGATCAGGATGTAATCGTACTTCACCCCACGTTTGGCCGCGATGAAAGCCGGCGCTAAGAAGTACATGCGCAGCTGAAACACGCGACTGGTTTTGGCCATGCAAGACATTTTGGCGCAATAATTGTTCTCGCGTAATTCCCTTTTCCTCATGCGAGATTAGTTCTTGCAGCTGTTCCTCGCCGACCACTGGATTCTTAAAAAAGGAACCGGCTGTCCAAGGACCCGCTGCCGTGTTGAGAAACAACGAGCCAGCCCGCTTTCGGGTTTCCATAATAATCTGTCGTCTATGTTCAAGCGAATCAGCCTGGAGATTAAGTTCGCGGGCAACTTTTAGGGCAGACTCATAGGCTAGCTCGCTGGTTGCTTCGGCGTTGAATACGAAGGTGGCATTTAAGACAACCTGATGGCTCTGCTCTTTAGATTGCAGAATACTAGTGCGATAGTCGAACTGCAGAACTTTGGTGTCCCAAATCTTGACTGATCTGTCAGAGGTATCCAGTATAGTTGCTTCTTTAAAACAATCAGCTACCTTGTGGCCGTAGGCGGCGATGTTACCAACTATAGCGGCTCCTACACCCCCTGGAATACCACTTGTAAATTCCAAACCCCACAAACCTTTAGAAATTATCTGCTGGATGAACGTGTCCCATTGCACACCACTATCAACTCTGATACTGCCAAGGCCGAGGTCAGTTACCTCACCTCCCTGATTAAGTACAACCGTTCCAGGTAAACCTTTATCGGAAATCAGTACATTTGTACCAAAGCCTAGCACCCAAATTGGTTCGTCTTTAGGAAGCCCTGTTATTACTTCCTGTAAGTGATCGCCCGACTCAAGCGTTACCAAAGTCTGGGCAACTCCGCCAGCGTGAAGAGAGGTGTATGGTGCCAGCGGTACATTATGCTGCTTTTTCATAATGCCTCATTATACCGTTTTATAGCTTATACAACTTGATTCAGATTAAGACAAGGCGTAACATAAGATACACATGACGGAGAAAAGTAGCGGGAATCATCCCTTCCACCAGCTCGGCCTGGCACTAAAACAAACACGATTACGCAGACGGGAGAGCTTAGCTGAGGTCTCCGGTGCTGTTGAGATTGATGTCGAAATGTTGGGTGAATTTGAAAAGGGAACTCGGCGGCCCAGCGAAGACCTCCTACTCTTACTAATTAGCCACTTTGCCATAAAAGAAGATCACGCTACGAAACTATGGGAACTAGCTGGCTATGACCAACAGGATGTACCGGCAATACATATGATGAATGATGATAATGGCGAAATTAAACCGATGGTTGCTGTCTTGCAGCTTGATCCACGGATTACCTACACCGACAAAGTCCACGTTATGGTAAATAATTACGGCGTTGTCATTAACTTTATGCAGTCAGCCGGTAGCACTCAGCCATTAACAATTGCTCGTGTTGGCATGAGCAAAGAGCATGCGCAGAGCGTTTTAAAAATATTGGAAAGTACTTTGCACCATTCTAAACAGCACCCCGCCAAACCGTTATCATCTTCGGAAAGCCGCTCCGAGAAGCACACCAATAAAGATCAATAGCATAAATACTAGAGTTTTATTGATAGAGCAGAGTATAGTTTTGTGCCCACAACAAGGGCATACTAACAAGATACTATCTACTAGTTGTCACGAAGTTTTTGCGTCTAACAGCTACCGCCAGAACTCCAACCATCCCTACGATAGCCAGACCAGCAAACATTTCTTGCAATGCAGTTTGTCCAGTATTGACTAGTGGCGGGGGAACGACTGCACCCTTTCCACCCACCGGCAAAGTTAAGCTGTGTTGGTCTTGGTCGCAAACAGTGTGTTTTGGATTATCTTGATTGGTGGTGTTGAGTCTGTTTAACAAGCTATCAATGTTAACTTCTTCTTGCGGCTGCGTGAACAAATCACCGCATGCGGTAACAGTGTTAGTTACGGTACTACCTGGAGCTTGGTCTGCTGGAATGGTGTACTGTGCGGTGTATATCCAAGTTTCAGTGGTTTCCAATACGTCATTGCTGTTAGTGTCACCTGACTGGTAAACGCCTGCTCCGGCAATGTTATCGTTGACTGTTACTGCACTGATAGGTGTATTACCGGTATTGG
>CAYVSP010000034.1:0-3835 GCA_964453655.1 uncultured Candidatus Saccharibacteria bacterium | reverse complement strand
CAGTTACTGCGAGAGGGTTCTATAGCGTCAAGCAATTGGCTGCTCCAAGGAGCTACAGCCTCATAGTCAATGCTCCTGGCTACAATCAAAACTCAATTGAACCACCCGTATCCAGCAATTCAACAACTCAACAAGATGTATTAATGACGCTGTGTCATTGCCTTTGATAAGCAAAAGCATTATGATCGGCGCAGTTACCAAAAATGAGGCTCGTGTCACAAATTATTAAGACCAACAGGTTTTTCAATCCCCAGCTATTAAGCGTAATGGGAATGCTTTTAGTATTGGGCTTTTATTTTGGGGTTAAAACTTTTGCAGCCACTGATACCAAGCCGCCTGATCAACCGCAAAATGTCAGAGGAACAGCGGTAGATGATACGACGATAAGGGTCACTTGGGATGCTGTATCCAACTCGGATCTCAAGCACTATGTTGTATCGCGTGACGGGAACCCGGTTGCAACGGTAGGCGCATCGAGCACACCAGGCTACAACGATAGTGGGGTGCCTGTTCACAGCACCCATACCTACTACATCAATGCAGTTGACTTGGCAGGTAATCTTTCCGCCGAAAGCACTATTATTACTGCCGTTTCTCTGACTGACACCACGCTACCTACGACGCCACTTCCGCTTACCGGAACGTATGACAAGGCCACTGGTCAAGTTAAGCTTAGCTGGCAACCGTCGGGCGATAAAAATGGATTATTGGGATATATGATTCTACGTAATATACAGCAAATCCCCGATAACAATCTCAACAAAGTAACGACCACCGGAACTACGTATACTGATACAACGCCTCAAGCAAACGCAAGTATCAAATACACAGTGGAAGCTATTGATGCTTATAGTAATCATTCAGATAAATCAAACATCCTAGTGATGACAACTGACACAAAAAGCCCTAATGCTCCGAGCAACCTACATACCAATTCAACAAGTTCAAATTCGGTAAGCATGGCTTGGGATGCGGTTGCCGATAATGACGGCTTCGGGATTAAAAGTTATCGCATTTATCAAAACGGAACAAAATTGACCGACCAATCAGCAGGTATTGGGAGCACTTATTACGCAGGCGGCTTGGCCTCCAGCACTTCCTACACTTTCGCGGTTTCAGCTGTGGACCCCAGTGGCAATGAATCGGCAAAGTCCAGCTCGATAACTGCCACAACCCAAGCCGGCAACGGTTCCGACGGCCTAGCCCCAAGCGTCCCTACAAACCTAAAAGCCACTCGCTCAGGCGATGCTGTCAATCTAACTTGGAATGCTTCGACGGATAATGTAGGCGTTGCGAGCTATACCATCACGCGCAACAATTCTATTTTGGCGACTATACCTAGCACTGATACAGGTAACAGTTACACAGATTCTACCGAATCAACTAATGCTGATGTTTCATATACCATTGCCGCAACCGATGCAGCGGGCAATAAGTCCGTCGATTCGGGTGTAATTAAGACCTTTATCGACACTATGGCACCGACGGCACCGAGCAGTCTTTCGGCAGTCGCCAATGTAAGCGCCACCAGCTGCAATACCGGCACCACAGTTTGCAGCGTTCAGCTCAGATGGGTTAATAGTACGGATAACCAAGCCGTGAGCAACTATATTATTTATAGAAATGGCACCAACATTGGTACATCAGCGTCCAACGCATACATGGACTCTCAAGCACCACTTGGCGTAACTGTAAAATATAAAGTGGTAGCCAAAGATGCAGCCGGGAACAAATCTAGTGACTCTAATATTGCGAGCGCGGTTACGACTGATACTTCCTATCCCGTCGCTTCAATAGCCAGCCCAAGGGATGGGGCTTTCGTAACAGGAGTATCGGCCGTTCTCACTGGGTCCCAGGATAACGTTGGTGTCACTAAATCGGAACTATACTTGGATGGAACATTACTCACAACTCTGACCAGTCCGTCTTCAGCCTACAACTGGGACTCTTCTACTGTTGGCAATGGGGTACATACTATAACAGTCAGATCATACGATCTTGCCGGTAATGCTACGCAAGCCTCCATTGCCGTTACTACATCCAACCACGAAACCTCTCCTCCAACAGCGCCATCAAGCTTGAATGTCACGCAAACAACGGCTAGAGGCCTGACGCTCACCTGGAGCGCCAGCACCGACAATGTTGGCGTTAAAGGCTACTACGTGATGCGTAACGGCGTCATGGTAAATATTGCTAGCACTTCGTCTTACAGTGATGAAGGGTTGTCGCCGAGTACGACGTATAGCTATTACGTTTATGCCTTCGATGCTGCCGGCAACATTTCAAGCCAGTCACCGGCTATAAGTGCGACTACCACTGTCCTTCCAAATGGGGATACAGTCGCTCCTAATACTCCCACCGATTTGGTGGCAACCAAGGCTACTGCAGAACAGGTTAACTTAAGCTGGAACTCGAGCGCGGATAATGTTGGCGTATCTAGTTACCAAGTTTATCGCTGTTCCGGAACCTGTACGGATCCCAACACTGGCTTTTCCTTCATTAAAAACACGACAGCGACATCATACGGTGATGCCTCGCTCACCCCTAGCACAACTTATTCTTACTACATCAAGGCTGCAGATTATAACCAAAATCAATCATTGGCCTCTAACATCATATCCACTACAACTCCAGCCCAAATTGCGGGTACTGGTAATATTACAGGCACAGTTAAAGATGTTAAAACTCTTGTTCCTCTCACTAGTGCAGTCATTACATTAAACATTGGTGGTAAAAACCACTATTACACAATGAGCGCTACAGGTTTTTATGCAATTAAATCTCTGGCCTCCGGCCAGACTTATGGTCTAAATGCTAGCGCAAACAACTATAGCAACACATTTAGAAGTGTAACCGTGACCGCCTCGAACACAACCTATTTTGCTAATCTTGCATTGACTCATCAGTAAGGAGATCTCATGGCCAAAGACACACCAACCAATGAAGTTCTAAACAAAACCAATGATCCAAAACTAACGGCCATTATCGTTGGCATAATTGTCGTTGGTTTGGTTCTAGCTGGCTTTCTGGCATTAAAGCCCAAAAAGAAGGCCGCACCTGTTAATACAATTTCCAACCTCGAGGCGGCAGCTGTTTCTATCACTAAAAACGGCTTTGATCCGGCCACTATTAGTGTTAAGAAAAACCAAGAAGTGACTTTTACCAATAATGATGATAAAGCTCACCGAGTGTTCTCCGATCCTTTTCCGACCGGCAAAAACCTCCCTGGTTTCGACAGCCAAAAAGTCCTTATGCCAGGCGACTCATTTACTTATGTGTTTGAAAAGACCGGTAGTTTTACCTATACCGACTATCTGAACCCCACGACGTATCACGGCACCGTCGAGGTTAAATAATCAAACTTTTACGAATTCGCTACGGCGCTCCAAAATATCGATTGGATAAATGCCGCTAAAACAAGATGTAGATAAATTACTTTCGGGCATGCCGGTCGATTTAATCATTCCGTTGTAGCTGAGGTAATAAAGATCGTCGCACTCCATGTTTTCTTGAACTTTAGAAATTGGCATGGTTGCAGCAATCAAATCCCTTTGCTTAGGCGTATCTATGCCATAAAAATCCGGGTATTTTACTGGCGGCGAACTAATAAGGACCGATACCTTGGTGGCTCCGGCTCCGTACAGCAGTTTTACGACTTTACCGAGCGTGTTACCACGCACAATTGAGTCATCAACTATCGCAACATGTTTACCCATCAGAACTTCGGGCACCGGGTTGAGCTTCATATGCAGGTCGTGCTGGCGCAATCGATCGTTGGGTCGGATAAACGAGCGGTGGATGTAGCGGTTCTTGATTAGCCCAAAATCAAAAGGTA
>CAYVSP010000033.1:2270-3941 GCA_964453655.1 uncultured Candidatus Saccharibacteria bacterium | reverse complement strand
GGCCGTAATATTCTATAATTTGCTGTTTTCTTTATGACAAATTAACAGGGAGATAAGTTGACATGAGACTATCGAAACTTTTTGGCAGAACATCAAAAACCGAAGGAGTTGAATACAAAATTCCTTCACACCGCCTACTTACGCAGGCTGGTTATATTCGTGAATCAACAGCTGGGCGTTATTATCTATTGCCGCTCGGCCAAAAGGTGCACGACCAAATTATCGAAGTTGTCCGAAAACATATGGACAAGGCTGGTGCTCAAGAAGTAAGCATGCCAGTCCTGCATCCTCTGGAGCTTTGGCAAGAGACCAACCGTACTACGACGACTGGGTTTGAGCTTATGAAAATTAAAGACCGACGTGAAGCCGAATTCGCTTTAGGCGGTACTGCTGAGGAAATGGCGGTCGATTTAGTACGCAAGTTCAATATAAGCTACAAAGATTTGCCATTTAATATTTATCAGTTTTCGATGAAATTCCGTGACGAAATGCGGGCTCGTGGCGGACTGCTCAGAGTCCGTGAGTTTATCATGAAGGATGCCTATAGCTTCAGTACAGAAGAGCAATTTAAAAAGATCTATCAGCAAATGTGGGACGCCTATGTCAAAATTTTTAAGGAACTTGGTTTGGACATTGATGTAGTGGCTGCCGATAATGGCTATATAGGCGGCGAATATTGTCATGAATTTGTGGTACCCAGTGAAGCGGGTGAAAGTCGCTATTTTGTGACCAAGGACGGCAGTTATACTTCTCACGAAGACGTTGCTGAATTTAAAAAACACCAAGTGAAGAGTGATGAAAAGCCGCAGCCTATGAAAGAGGTGGAAGGTAAAGGCATTATTGGTGTGGCTGAACTAGCCAAATACCTAAGCATCCCGGTTGAAAAAACCACTAAGACGATTCTATTCGAAGATATGACCGGACGTGTTGTGGCAGCCGCACTTAACGGGCTATATGACATTAACGAGACTAAACTGCAGCACATAGTAGGTGGCGCACCATTGCAGCTAGCTAGTGCCGAAACGGTCAAAAAAGTTACGGGAGCTGAAGTAGGCTACGCCGGCTTTTTAAATCTACCGAAAGAAGTCGTGGTTATCTTGGATGATTCGCTAAAAGGCCGTAAGAACTTTGAAGTTGGCGCCAATCATACAAATTACCACACAATTAACGTTAACTTCGGCCGCGATTATCCAGAACCCAAAGAATTCTATGACATAGCCATGGCCAAAGAAGGCTATCATGCTCCAAACGGCCAGCCACTGATTGAGAAACGAGGCATAGAAGCCGGTAATATATTTCAGCTGGGTTACCACTATTCAAATCTTATGAAAGGCGCCGAATATACCGACTTTGCGGGCAAGCGGCAAAAATACTATATGGGCTGCTATGGTTTTGGAATTGGCCGGACTATGGCTGCAATCGTGGAAACTCACCGTGATGACAAGGGGATTGTATGGCCGGTCAATATCGCTCCGGCCAAAGTTTACCTAGTAAGTCTAGGAAATACATCACAAGTGATATCAGCAGCCGATAAAATCTACGATGAGTTGACCCAAGCCAGCGTTGCGGTATTATATGATGACCGGTCAGTCAGCGCTGGTGAAAAGTTTGCCGACGCTGATTTGATAGGTATACCTTACCGTCTTGTGGTTAGTGAGAAAACAGTGAAGA
>CAYVSP010000033.1:0-2170 GCA_964453655.1 uncultured Candidatus Saccharibacteria bacterium | reverse complement strand
GCTGATTTGATAGGTATACCTTACCGTCTTGTGGTTAGTGAGAAAACAGTGAAGAACGGTAAGCACGAGCTCAAGGCTCGTACACATTCGCAAAGTGAATTGCTCACAACTAAGGAACTCCTAAAAAACCTAGTTGATTAAGCTGAAATGCTGGTATAATGAGTGCCAACTAAAAGGAGTGAGATAGTTAAGGGCCTTAAGCAAAGGAGAGCTATTTAGACCGTCATGAAAAAGCTATTCCATCTGACCCAACCTGGCGTCGACGAATTAAAAGCCGAGCATGAAGAGCTGCTTTCTCAGCGCGGACCAATTGCTGAGCGATTACAGGCTGCTCGCGCTCAGGGCGACTTAGCCGAGAATGCCGAATATATTGCCACTCGCGAAGAGCAAGAGCGCACAGAAGGCCGTCTTGCTGAAATTGAACACATCCTCATGAACGTAGACATCATTAAAAAGCCTAGTGGCGGCGCTAAAGTACAACTTGGTTCAATGGTGACACTTAAAAATAGCAGCACTAAAGAGTTCCAGGTGGTTGGTACGGTAGAAGCTGATCCGTTGAACGGCAAGATTTCAGATGAATCACCCTTAGGAAAAGCTCTTCTCGGTAAAAAAGTCGGCGATGCCGTAGAAATTAAAAATCCATCCGAAACCGCTACATTTAAAATAATAAAAATAAGCTAACTCTAGCCTTCGCTAGGGTAATTCGCTAAGCTGTTAGTAAGATGCAGTGGTTGAATAAGATTGTCGATGAGGTGGAGCAGCGCCATCCCAAAGGGGAAGTTATTATTGAATCCGGTGCTTCACCATCTGGCACATATCACTTTGGCCATCTCAGAGAAATTATCACCTGCGATGCGATTTTATTGGAGCTTAAGCGCCGAGGTCGAAAAGCGCGTCACATTCATTTTGTGGATGATTTAGATGGGCTGCGCAAAATACCACCAAATGTCTCAACCGATTATGAAAAATACCTAGGTAAACCACTTTGTGATATACCGGCACCTGATGGCTCCAATCAATCTTTTGCAGATGCTTTTTTAAGCGGCTTTACCTCCAGCGCTAAGCAATTGGGCATTGAAATGGAAATAATCCTCAGTCATACCAAATATCGAGAGGGTTTTTTTGTAGCAGCTATAGAGAGAGCGCTTGAGAATATTGATAGTGTTCGCAAAATTTTAGAAACCATTTCCGGTCATAAGCTTGGCGTAGAGTGGTCACCAGTCCAGATTAATGAAGATGGCTATCTCAAAAAGCGGCGTTTTGTCAGTTTGGATAAAGTAGCAAGAACGGTGACATACCTAGATAAAGATGACCATGAGCAAACTATTAGTTATGAAAAAGGCGATGTAAAGTTGGATTGGCGGATTGATTGGCCGGCCCGATGGTGGCTGTTAAAAGTTAATGTTGAGCCAGCGGGACGTGATCACTCCACCAGAGGTGGATCATATGATACCGGCCTGGCTCTATTAAAAGAAGTTTACGACGAAGAAGGCTTAATGCCGGTGCCTTATGATTTTGTAAATTTGGCGGGCGACCCAAAAAAAATGAGCGCTAGCAAAGGTACAGGGATTGAGGCCAAAGAAATCGTTACTGTCTTACCTCCGGAAATTGTACGATTTTTTATGTTGCGGTATCCGCCGAATAAACGTCTGTACTTTGATCCGCAAAACGGTGTCGCACAGCTCATTGATGAATTTGCTGAACTTATGGAAAAAGAGCCTGATTCGCAGCTGCTATATATTTGTCGCGCCGGTACTGATCCGGTCGTCAGTCAAGTCCCATTTTCTCATTTGGTGGCGAGTTATCAATCGGCCTTAAGCGATCCAGTTAAAACGATTGAAATCATAAAACGGACTGAGCACGGCGAAGTAGTTAAAAAAGAAGAAAAGGTTATCAAGAAAGAGTTGGCGTATATACACGAATGGCTTGATCACTGGGCCCCTGAGGATATGAAGTTTGCTTTGGCGGCAACAATCTCAACAGAACAGTTAAATACCAAGCAAAAGGCTTTTCTATCTGAACTAGCCGCGAAAATTGGAAATGCGCCAGGCGACGCCGATGGCGAATGGTTCCACAAAGCTATTTATGAGATAAGCGAAACCAGTGGGCTTGCCCCTAAAGAGCTATTCAGCACTTTGTATCAGGTGCTAATTAACAAAAAAGCCGGCCC
>CAYVSP010000032.1:0-4021 GCA_964453655.1 uncultured Candidatus Saccharibacteria bacterium | reverse complement strand
GCGAATGAGGGCGAGGCCCAGGATATCCTACAGCTTGGAAACGTCGAACTGGTTATCTACACAGGGCAATTTACGCGTGATGATAGAGCCGAGGCAGACATATTGATCGTAGGTGATATCAATCAAACGAAGCTAGCAAAGTTTATTGGCGAGCTTGAAGAAAAAGAAGGTAAAGAACTGCGCTATGCGGTTATGCCGTTGGATGAATATGGCTATCGCGAACAAATCAACGATCGTTTCTTGCTTAATTTGTTAGGCTCGAAAAAACAGGTGGTGATAGACAAGCACTACCTTATAGAAAAACCCCCCAAAGAAACTAAAGAAAACAAGAAAAAAGAAGGGAAATAAGTGGAGTTACAGTTTTACGGTGCCAATTGCCTGCGCTTAACAACTAAAAAGGCCAAGGTAGTTATAGATGATAATCTCAGCGACCTTGGTCTAAAATCGGTTACCAAGACTGAGGATATTGTGCTTTATACTGGTGTGCACTCGCTGGTTGGGGCAGAAAAACAGCTTGTCATTGATCAACCAGGTGAATATGAAGTCAGCGATGTATCAGTTAAGGGCATCGCAGCGCGTAGCCAAACGGATGAAAAAGACAAACAAAACGCTACCATGTACCGGGTTACAGCGGATGATATACGCGTCGGTGTCGTCGGCCATATTTTTCCAGAACTATCTGACACACAGTTGGAAGCACTGGGAACAATAGATGTGTTAATTATTCCAGTTGGCAACAGCGGTTACACGCTTGATCCGGCCGGCGCACTACATCTTATTAAAGAGATTGAACCAAAAATTGTTATCCCATCGCATTATGAAGACAAAGCTGTTAAGTACCCGGTTGCCCAGATTTCACTTGAAGAAGCACTCAAAGGCCTAGCCATGGAACCCAAAGAAACTGTTCCTAAGCTCAAAATAAAACCAGCAGATATTAGCGAGTCAACAGAATTAATAGTCTTAGAAAGGCAATAGTTTCTAACAATCACGCTTGTGTGTAGCGCAAGGAAGCCAGGAGGAGCGATTGAAGCGTAGGAATACTACGGTGAAAGAGCGACAGACGTCAGCTGACGCCGCGATGCACCAAGAGCAACAACAACCCAAGTGGCTTTACTACTTGGGTTGTTGTTGAGTCGTGTTTGTTAGAACACCCTGTTTCTTGAGGGTTCGTATGGCTTGAGTAGATAATTTCATACGGATTTTTTTACCATCAACAATAACAGTCTTGTTCTGGAGGTTGGGTTTCCAGACTTTATTGGTCTTCTTCTGAGAAAAGGGCACATTGTGACCAAATTGCTTGCCTTTTCCGGTAATGTCGCACTTTTGCATTATGACTCCTGCAGCACAGCGGCCTGCTTTTGTGCTTTGCACAAAACTCCGCCGCTGTTCACGGCGCGGATAGCGGCTTGACGCCTCAGTACTCGCTCGCCGTATGTTAAATACGTTTCGCTCCGTGCTTCGGCGTCGCACCGCTCTCGCATCCGCGTGCAGAAGTCATGGATTCGAAGGGGAATTGTATCTGTTTTTCTAGCTAACGTCAACAGTGGTATATACTAATGCTGCCATGGACCTAAACCTATCTAATTTGTTCATTATTGTTCCGGCTCTTTTAATCGCTATGAGCGTCCACGAAGCCATGCACGCTTTTACTGGTTACTGGCTTGGCGATGATACTGCCAAATTACAAGGCAGGCTTAGCCTCAACCCGTTGCGCCATATTGACCCGGTGACAACTCTGTTATTGCCTCTTATAACAATTGTTGTTTTCGGCGTACCAATATTAGCTGCAAAACCAGTGCCATTTAATCCAAATAGAGTTAGATACGGCGAATTAGGAGCAGCCTTAGTAGGGCTGGCCGGGCCGTTGACTAATCTAGGGCTAGCCGTCTTGAGCGGGTTGTTTTTGCGCGGCATCGGCGGGCAATTAAGCCTTGGTGTGACAGAGGCAGTCCAGATATTTATCTTTATTAACGTGGCTTTGTTTGTCTTCAACATGATTCCATTTCCACCGCTCGATGGTTCACGTTTGCTGTATGCGCTTGCCCCTGAATCGGTTCAAAAAGTGATGTATCAAATAGAGTCAGGCGGCATGATGACCATCCTAGTTTTTATGATGCTCTTTTTGTATACCGGTCTAGGCACAGCCATCGGCCGTATTGATTATGCTATTTTTCATTTCCTTGCCGGCTAGGATATAATACTTATGGCTGGGAATCCAACCAAATGATAATCTCAATAGTTATCATTTAGGGAGTTCAATATTTTTGGCAACTGTGGTTGCCAAGTGCGAGCACCCACCTGGCATTTTGGCAGGTTATCATGTTGGACTTCCAGCTTTTTTATTTGCTCAAATTATGATGTAATAGTCCTATGCGTGTAGTTGACGGCGATGTTGAAAAGGCCATTGAAGAGACAACTCTTGGACCGGATTTGACTAGTGGCTTCTTTGTAGACGTCGATGACTCTAAAGCTAACGGTCGTTTTCTTTACACTAGAGGGGCGGCTGTCTGTACATTACTAGCGGCCTATAATTCTAAAACAAGCAACGGTTTCCTAGGACATTTTTTGGGCACACAAAGAAGCGAGGCAACCCGTACCGGCGATGGTTCTTATCCTGGTCCCGAAGCTTTCGATGAAGCGCTCGACCATGTGTGGGCCGTCATGCGTCCCTTTAAAGCGGTCTCTGTATTATTAGCTGGTTGCGGTGTTGAGTACGATGGCCAAAATTTTAAAGCAATAACTGATCCAGAAAGAGAGCATACGGTTCAAAGACTTGTTGACATTGGCATAAGTCGGGCGAACATTAATACCCAATGGACTGACGTTCCGGATACGGCTATGAATGCCCACCTAAATTGCTATGAAGGTGTTCTAACTCTAGAATATTTTCCTAGCAGTCTGTTCATGAGTATTTCTGCTAACTCCCCCAAGAAAAGTGATATGATCTAGAAGTTAAATCGGGGTGTGGCGCAGTTGGCTAGCGCGTACGGCTGGGGGCCGTGAGGTCGCAGGTTCAAGTCCTGTCACCCCGACCATTAAAAAGGTATAGTAAGGACGATGAAAACACTCAAATTCAATCATGAAATGGCCGAACTCATTCGTCAGGGTAAAAAAACAGTCACTTGGCGGGTAAATGATGAAAAGAATATCAGTGTCGATGATGAGATTTGGATAATCGATAAGGTAGATAAAAGAAATCCGGATACATGGCTGGCTATAGGTACTGCCAAAGTAACGGAAATTTTGGCTAAGCACTTAAGCGATATTCAAAGCGATGAGTTGGGATCTAACGAACAATATGCTTCCAAACAAGCGATGGTTGAGACCTTTCAAAAGTACTATGGACCAGACATAAATGAACACACGGCCGTTAAAATTATTCACTTTACGTTTACACCACAAGAGCCAGCTCCTTTGGAAACAATTGAAGATAAAAATACAACAAATATAACAGAGGTAAAAGTCTATGCAGACGGCGGTTCGCGCGGCAACCCAGGACCGTCGGCCAGTGGCTTTGTGGTCATGACTATGGACGATGGAATTATCGAACAAGGCGGTTTGTATCTTGGCCTGAACACTAACAATCAAGCAGAATACACCGGGCTTAAAATTGGCTTGCAGGAAGCAACTAAACGAGGCGTCAAAATCGTACACGTTTTTATGGACAGCGAATTAGTGGTCAATCAAATGAAGGGTGTATATAAAGTTAGGAATGCGGCCATGGCATCGCTAAACAACGAAATAAGAACCCTAGTCAAACGCTTCGATCAAGTGACTTTTACACACGTACCGCGCGAAATGAACAAATTAGCTGATGCCATGGTTAACGAAGTATTAGACGCTACCGATTTAAGTTAAAAGCCCCTGAGAAGGGGCTTTTAATATGCCAGATTATCTGTAAGCCGGGTTCTGTACCGTCATTAAGACGGCGCTGATCATCTATCTAGTTTCACCGTTGCCGGTGAAATCGAGCGGTTCAATTGATGAAACCTTAGCGGGACACTGTGAGCTTTAAGGCTCA
>CAYVSP010000031.1:0-6041 GCA_964453655.1 uncultured Candidatus Saccharibacteria bacterium | reverse complement strand
CAAGCTGGTACCGCCGACGGCTGTGACATTTGGTGACGTGGCCGGGTACATCGGCAGCCAAGCGTTGTCACCACTGCCAAATACTAGTGGTACACCGGGATGGTTAAAGTACTTCGCGTCGTAAGTGCTCATACCATCGATCTCACGTCCGCCCCAGCTATCGCTGACCAGGTTGGCTCCTAGGGCTACGGCCTCATTGACCGCAATGCCCAGATTATCGTCGGAATTATCGTCCGCCTCAACAAATGTGATGTGACAGTTAGGGCAGATGGCACTAATGAGCTGGACGTCCATGGCGCCTTCTTGGGCCCAAGCCCCGTCCAATGATGGGTAGGCTGTCCCGCCTCTCTGGTCAACTTTCTTGAAGCAACCATTGGCAGTGGTGCATGGTGGAATGTTGTAGTTGGCTCGGTAAGTGTTGAGGTCATTTTCGATGTCAGGGGCATCGTAGGCAATAGTGACGGCTACGGTTTGTCCAACTCCACCGGTAGCAGAAGCGGCTGTCAGGTTGTAGGCACTTCGGAGATAGGCTGGGTCATAACCACCGTTGTTGCCAATGGTCGCTTGGGGAGTAGCAGTGTCAGTAGTACCACTGGCATCTGTGTTGCTGTTGGCATTGTTACCTTCCCCTGTCTGCTTACCTTTTGGTTTGGCTTTCTTAGCTTTTTCGTCAACGCGTTCGTAGGACAAGCATCTAGCGTGGCCTTTATCTACCTGCGTAGAACAGACATTTTGGGAGACCTCACCGTGTTTGCCTTTGATTTGGTGAAAGCCGGTGTCATGAATGTTGTCTTCAGGTTGAGCTGGTGCAGCAAAGCTGGTGAATAGAAGAAAGCCGCCGCCTAGGATGGCAAAGATGGCAATGAAGATTAGAGCTTTAAAGGATTTACTTTTGGACTTAAAACGATGGGAAATCTTTTTATGTTTGCGCGTTGTTTGTTCTGGTTGATGTTGATGGGTAGAATCTTTAGGTTCTTCCATTTTTCTTTTCCTCACAATGTTGGTTTATTAGCTAAAGTACTTACGGTTCATTGTACTCTTTGAGTTAGAGAGGTCAAGAAACCCAACCAGTCATACAAATTTGCACCAAACAGGACTCGAACCTAAATAACAGAGGCGATAAATTAAGACAAACAAAAAGAGGCAGAATTTGGAACTTTTCTACCTCTGTAAACTTTTACTTGGTAGCGGGGGCAGGACTCGAACCTGCGACCTCGTGGTTATGAGCCACGCGAGCTGCCACTGCTCCACCCCGCGACGTCAACGTGTAATAGTACGGTTGCCATGCCAGCGGCAAAATAAATTTCCCGCTGCCACTTGCAACCCTACCAAGCCGTCTCCTTTTAGTTTTTCAAACAGTCGAGGCGAATGAATCGCCTCCTTGGTTTGAAAAACTAGCCAAAACAAGGCTACGAAATAGCTCGATTATAGTACCAGAACAGATGAGAAGTGTCAATTTAGGGCAGTGCGATATATCTCGTATTGCTTCTCGGGACTTTTCTTTATGCTTTAGAGTGTTATTAACAATAAGGAGGAATCAATGCTCTTAATTATCGCAATCGTTATAGCAGCTTTATGGTTTTTTGGTCTTTTGGCACACGTTGGCGGAGGGCTTATAAACCTTTTACTTGTAGTAGCACTTATCGCCTTTATTGTGCATATTGTTACTGGCCGTCGCGCCACAAACGTGTAATAAAAAAGGCTCCCATTTTCGGGAGCCTTCGCTTGAATCAAGACTAGATTTATCTTTCTGGTCTTGGACGAGCTTGGTTGACGGTAATTGAACGTCCACCGACATCACTGCCGTTGAGTGCTTTCTCAGCAGCCTTACCTTCGTCGTCACTTTCGAACTCGACAAAGCCAAAGCCTTTACTGCGGCCCGTGTCGCGATCTTTGATGACCACGGCAGAAGCTACAGTGCCATGAGAGCCGAAGAGCTGTTGAAGTTCATCGTCAGTCGTGGAAAACGGTAAACCGCCTACGAAAAGTTTGTACATTCTATGTAATTTCCTTTGTTACATGTATCCAGGTACGACCACTTTGCTTTCTAAGCTTCCGAACGTCTACCTGGGTATAACCAAGGAGAGAACATCGAATTTCTCGAATGCATAAGAACCTGCAAGCCATATTTAAGCACATTAACAATCAATACGCCAGCAGAGAATATAAGAGAGTTGACAAAAAAGCAAATTCATGTATAATGACAAGTGTTGATATAAAACAAATAAACTAAAAGGAAGCCTCACATGTTTCTAGCAGAACTCGAATACGAGTACCTACCATCCAGCAACCAAACCATTGCTGAAGTAGATAAAATCCTCAGCGAAGTATAATACAGGCCAATGCCTGATAGAGAGCTGAAAAAAGCTCTCTATTTTTGTTGTTTTTTATTACACACAGACGCTTTAAAATTATGGTTTGTGCTACAATTCTTGATAAATTCAAGTTACTTGGAGTACGGGAGAATGGCCAGCAATAGGGAAGCTTTTTTTGCACAAGCACACGGCCAGGAGTTCATGTACTTTGGCTATAGTGATCTAGGACTACGAACTGAACAAATAAGTACTGTAGATGTCCAGGACGTTAGTATTGAAGGCGCAGTTTTTGACGGTTTAAGTATTAGAAATCCTATTCTTGGCGCTCCAATGAACTGTATCAGTGAAGACAAAATGGCTATTGCCACTGCCCTGGATGGCGCTGCTGCATTTATTCACCACTGCAATACACCAGAGGAACAGAGAGAACTAGTGAGAAACGTTTATTATTACCTGAATGGCATAATTGATGAACCAGTTTTGAGTAGAGAAGATGAGACGATTCAAGAGGTTCTTACAAAACTCGAAAATAGAGGTAAAAGATTCCACACCCTTCCGGCCATAGACAGCGAAGGCCACTGTGTCGGTCTAATGGACGAAACCTGTTTTATGCTTTTTGAACCACAAGCTTATGTCAAAGATGCCATGCGGCCATTTGGAACTTTTGCCACAGCTGGCGCAGGCATTACGCCAAGCGAAGCATACACCAGAATGCGTGACGAGAGGTTGCCTAATCTTATTCTTCTAGATGATGACCATAGAGTAAAAGGTCTTTGCATCATTGATGACATTCTACGTATGGTCAGAAGCAATCCAAACAAATATAGTTTGGATAAAAATGGACATCTCCTGTCTTTTATCTCAGTGCCCCCAGATCCAGAAGAAGCAGTTGAGCGGGTAAGACTTTCGGGCAAGTATATAAAAGGTGTAAAAATTGATACTTCGCACGGTGAGCATATGCGTAACATTGATACCGTGAAAATGTTAAAAATGACAACTAGAGCTCTAAAAGAAACCTTCGAGGATATTAAAATTGGATCCGGTAATATCTCAACTGAACAGACAGCTATTGCTGTTGCTAAAGAAGAACCCGATGCCGTGTTTGTAGGTCAAGGGCCGGGTGAGATATGTGATTCGGCAAATAGGCTTGGTATTGGTACACCACAGGCGAGTGCTATTTACGAAGTCGCCAGAGGTGCTCGAAGCATCAATCCTAACATAGCAATAATTGCGGATGGCGGCATAAAAGAACCAGCCGATACAGTAAAAGCTTTTGCCCTCGGAGCTACAGCAGTAATGGTCGGCTTCCTGTTTGCCGGAACTGATGAGACACCAGTGCCAACAATACCCGCAGACGAAAAGATGCCGTCTCCCCATAGGGAATATTGGGGTATGGGCTCTGAAAGAGCACAACGCGCCTTTAAGGCAGCCAGACAACGATATGGACATTTTGATGATGACGAGGCGCCGAGGATAATATTTACTGAGGGACACGTCGTACAAGTTCCGCTCAAAGGACCGGTCGCAGATGTTATTGATGAGCATGTACTGGGGATTAAGTTATCAATGGCTGGCCAAGGTTTTCGCGATATTGATGAGCTTTATGAAGGCGCTAGTTTCATGCGTGGCAACAACGCTAGACACTAAAGTCTTAAGTTAGCACAGTCGGGTTTTTATCAGAACTACTCCTTTGTCTGGTAAAAGATGTAAAACTGATATAATTTGACCGGTAATAGGCCGGGGTAGCTCAGTTGGTTAGAGCGCAGGACTCATAAGCCTGAGGTCGCGAGTTCAAATCTCGCCCCCGGTACCACGTCAGAACTAATAGCAACCCCACTATAAATTTGCGCTAGTTATGTGGCACAAATTTAGTGGGGCCTTGTATTGTTCCTCCTTCTACGCAAATTGAATGCTCTCAATTGGTGGCTTTATCACTTGCGCGTGCTGAAGAGCAACCAGTAAACTGCCTATATGACATTAAGAAGCCTGTTAGCTGAAGTTTTCACAAACAATAAAGGTCAAATAGTAGTCTGGCAAAAACCTAATCTCCCGTTGCTGGGTTGGATTATATGTAAACTATCAGCAGCAGTTTTTCAAAATGGTGTTTTGCACACTGGCTTTCAGCTGCTAGGAGAAGCGTTAATACTTGTCTGGGCTTTCCTGGAAATTCGTACTGGTGCTAGCGTATTTCGAAGAATCTTAGGAGCGGCCATAATGATTTTTGTCATATACGGCTTCTTAAGCCATGGTTAGATAAACCATAAGTGATATAAATAGATGTTTTTGCAAGACCTGTGCATAAAAGGGCTTGCAAGTACTTTATGAAAGAGCATAAAATTAGATTCCAGTATGGCTACTGGAATAACAAAAAATATTGACCTCACAACACCCGCCCACGGCGGGTGTTTCTTTATTTATAAAAGGAGATCTTAAATGGGGATGGAAGTTGAAAAATGGGGAGAGGTGTGGAGTTCAATTGATCCTTGGAAAGACCGAAAACATCAATGGAGGGTTGGTCGTTTTGTTGCCTTAAGATCTCAAAGAGCGCAATCATATAGTGGCCTAACCCAAAGGGATCTACCGGCGCAACAGAAGCACTTAAGGAATAGCTTCGGCCTAAAGAAAAACGACCCAGCGCTGGATAGGCCTGTGCCACCTTTGACTGAGCGCGAAGCGAGTGAGCTCTTTGTTCATAAAGTTTACCTCGACGAAGAGACCATAAGGATGGATCGTGTATATACCGCGCGCGAACTAGCTATGCGAGCTAACGTTGCTGTTATAGAAGTGCCAGCCGCGCCCATGAATGAAGTAAGGGCTAGCGAGCTCGTTGCGGTTTAGCCGAATACTTTGTTTTCGCTTCGTGTGCAAAATAGAGAGGGTTTTCTAAAATCTGAGCCCTGAAAACCTGCCATAATTCGTTAACTTCGGGAGAAACCGATAAAAGCCCATCTTTATTATCAAGCACATCTTTACTTTTGAGCTTATACATCTCCCAGGTCTTACCTCCGCTGATGATATTAAGTAACATTGGCATAAGCTTATCTAGGGCATAGATAAAAGCACTTTCCTTATCAGCCAGCTTTTCGTAGGCTTCAATTGTTTCAGTAAGTTCAGTAAAGTCTGGCCACTCAACTTGAAGTTTTTTTAAGGCAGCGGCCTCTCGAATATGTTTAGCCTTTTTAGCTTCGGCAGTGCGCCCTATTGCCATTACATCACCGGCGTGTACTTCTACAAAATCGTGGACTAGTGCATAGCGGAGTAATAGATCACGATTGAGGTGAGTAAAATGACCAGACAGAAACCATGCGGCAATAGCAAGACTGTAGCTGTGTTCGGCGTCGTTTTCGCGCCTATCTTGCCTTTTGCGGTCTGGGAAATAGATGTGACGCTCCACTTCAGTAAACTGAAATAAGAGTTCTTGCAGCTCCAATAAACGTTTGGCTCTTCTCTCACTCTCTTTCACTGCTAATATTATAAGATGAACATTAAACTAGAGCCAGGCATGTATGTGGTAGCTGTTTCGGGCGGGGTTGATTCGATGGCCCTGTTGCACATGCTCAAAAATCTACCGGATGTGAAGTTAATAGTGGCGCATTACGATCACGGCATACGTGAAGATTCCAAGAAAGACCGCGAGTTGGTTGAACAAACGGCCAAACAATATGGTTTAGAGTTTGTTTACGGTGAAGGAAGGCTAGGCAGTAACACCAGCGAAGCAGCTGCCCG
>CAYVSP010000030.1:0-6061 GCA_964453655.1 uncultured Candidatus Saccharibacteria bacterium | reverse complement strand
GATTAAAGCGTTGTCGACTGATTGATAAGGAACTTGAATAGGTCATATATTGTTTTTTTGTTTAGGTTTATATTTTTGTTTTTGTTGGTGCGGAAAGAGCGTTACTCTTTCCGCACCAGTTGAGCCCTTCAGAGCTCGTTCGGGCTATAACACCCGAACGCGAACCTTATATGCTCGGGAAGAACTTTTTACCTGAATTGGCATGTACTTCCCTTTCATTTTTATTTTTTCGCTGCGACGCGTAGCTTTGCGCTACGCGAACGCGGATTAGAAACTAATTCTGATTTACTAGCCGTAACGGGTCGCTTAGTGATGACTTTGATAGTTGAGTCATAGACATTCCCACCCATTTCCTGGAAAAACTGTTTGACGATGCGGTCCTCTAGGCTATGAAAGCTAATGACAACCAAACGGCCGCCCGGACTAAGCAATTGTGTCCATAGAGGCAATGCTTGCTCCAGTTGGCTCAGCTCATCATTGACGGCAATCCTGAGTGCTTGGAACAAGCGTGTCGCCGGATGCGCGCGGCTATAGCCTGGCCATACCCGTTTAGCAATTGCCGCTAATTGGGTTGTGCTGTTAATGGGCCTAGACGCCATAATTTCCTGTGTCATGCGCTCAGCTTTCGGCTCTTCACCGTACTCACTTAAAATCGTGGTGAGTTGTGCAGACGAATAGCTATTTACTATTTCAGCTGCTGTTAGGGCTTGAGCTTGATCCATGCGCATATCCAAAGGTGCGTCGTTTTTAAACGAGAATCCCCTGCTAGTAATGTTAAGGTGCTGTGACGAGACACCAAGGTCGGCCAAAATCATGTCATAGTGCTTGTTCGCGGTCAGCAAGTTTTGGCTGGCACTCAGATAATCACTCTGGATTATCTCTACCCGGCTTTTATTAAAGCGGGTCCGCAACTGTTTGACCGCATTTGCATCGCGGTCAATAAGAGTCACATTAGCTTGTGAGGCTTCCAATATTGCTTGAGCATGTCCACCGTATCCGGCTGTTACGTCAAGATAGCTTTCGCCCTGACGCGGCGCAAGATACTGCAGGACTTCGCTTAGCAGTACCGGTACATGTTTTTGGTTTTTTACCGTCACTTTTTTGTTTTTGTTTTGGTGATTTTTGTTTTTGAACAAGGTCACCTAACTAGCAATCAACTTTTGGTTTTTTTGGGGTTTTTGTTTTTGTGTTTCTATCCGCTAGGGATAGAAGAGTCTTATCCGTGTATGTGAGAGAAATCTTGAGGGTAAGATCGTTCTTGATCTTAGGACTTCTTCCACTGGCTAAGACTAAGTTTGAGAGACTTATGTGTGAGGTGGAGTTTTGGGAGGTGTTTTTTAGCTAAAGAGCGAAGGTTTTTAAAGTGGTGTGCCTTAAGGCCACTTGTTGACTGCCAGTTAACTGACTTTGTTCTTTATGAGACACCTCCACGCGGCCCATTTGCTTGGCAAATAGGACCTCCGGTGCAGGTTTCTCATCGCGCCGGCAAAATGAAATACACTTTGTCGGGCTGCTCTTCCCTTTTATGAGAAGAAATTGTTTAAGTTGTTAATGTTCTTGAGATCCAAGTTAGGCAGCTTTTAAGCGCCAATAACGGCCGGCACGAACGGCAGCTACTTCACGTTTGATGCCAGCAAATTCAATCAATGCCGGTTCAAGCGTAATGCGGCCTTGTTTGCCGTCAAGCATACTTTCGGTCTTGCCCATGCGAAATTGCACGTTCAAATCAGCCGTCTGCTCATCAAGGATGTTGCCTTGGAGCTGCGGCTCTACTTGCTCATCCCAAACAGATTTGGGATACAAGTGCAAGTACTGCTTGAAGCCACGGGTGATAACTACCCCGCTTTCAAACTCGTCTCTAAGTTCGGTCGGTATGGTTAACCGCCGCTTGTCGTCGAGTCTCCGCTGGAAATAGTCTACCGTAGCCATTTGCTCTCGTTAATTTACTTGGGATTTTTTTGTTTTTTGTTGATGGGGTTACCCACGGTTACCCACTAACATGAGTGTACAACCCACAGTTACCCACAAGCAAGTGTTTTCTATTAAAATCTCTCTGTTTTTACAGAGAGTTATCCACAGTTTTACAATCTTTTAATTAAAACCACAATATGTAGCGGTCTCCTAGCTATTAACCACGCTAGAAGCTATTCTGCGTTTTGGGCTGTAATTGGTAGAGATGTTCGATCAACCGGAACTTGCACGCCCCACTTTTCTCCTATCTGATCAGTTCCACCATTGTTTGCGACCATTGTAGCGACAGCAGTTCCTTCATGATCCGGATCAATGTAGCCGTCCTCGACTTCCTCGTGTACTATACCGCTGATAGTTTCACCAGCTTTGACGTCATGCGGCATATATTTTTGCGGGGGCTGTGCTTCAATCTTCATATCGCTTGGATTTTCCGGTGGCGACACAACCGGTGTCGAATTAACCGATCCTATTAAAGCCCCTTTTGTTTGCCTTGCTTGGTCGGCAGTAGCTGGTAAGCCCCCCTCACTTGTTTTTGGTAACAAGCTAGCTAGCGCAACCACTGTAACTGTACCTAATCCTGCGACAACTTTACCTCTACGGGTCAAGCTCATTGCATCGCCAGGTTCAATTAGTGAATCTTTGAATGACATGTACCATATTATAGCAAAGGTTATGCTTTTTGTCAATATAGTTACGGTTCAGTTCTTCCGCCAATCCTCTAAACGATCCGCCAGCCAACGAGCGCTAGGCCGGATAGTTCGCTCCATGCCATTTTGCCTATCAACTGCCACCAATCCAAACCGCGGCCAATAACCGTAGACCCACTCAAAGTTATCAAGCAAGCTCCAATGGAAATAACCACGCAAATCAACTCCTTCACTCATGGCACGCTCCATAGCGACAATTGTTTCTTCCAACCACCAGCGACGATATTCATCGTTTTGGTCAGCTACCCCATTTTCGGTAATAAAAATAGGCTTTTTATAACGAGCCCAAGCTCTTAACAGTAGTGGATATAAGCCTTCGGGCTCCATGTACCAACCCATATCATTAATCGGCACATTCGGATTTTTCCGCTTGAATAAGCCGGTGTAGTAATCGCTAAAGTAATAATTAACTCCTACAAAATCTTGCCGCTTACGAATCCGGCGCAAAAACCACCAGTTCCAACCATAGCGCATAATTTTGGTGGATAATTCATCGAACAGATTGTGCGGCCGTTTAGCCTGAATATTGGCCAGTTGCGCGGCTATGCCAATCTCAAGCGACGGTTTCTTAGCCTTTAATATCTTGTAAGCTTTCTTATGCGCGCGCACTAAATTCCAGTAGACATTAATGGCGCTCCAAGGATTCTTTTCTTGTGGTGTCCACTCTCCATTCAGGTAGCTAAAGGTCACATAGACGTTTGGTTCATTAAGAGTAATGATATAGGTAAGCTCTTCAGCGTACTCATCGGCCACCTTTTGCACAAAGTGGTCAAAGTAGCGCACATTGCTACGTTTTTTGAAGCCGCCTTTGTCGGCAAACCAGGTTGGCATTGTCCAGTGCCAGATGTTTAAAAGCGGCTCAATTCCGCGTCTGCGTAACTCATTTATATAGTCGTGATAATGCGCTACGGCTTCTTCGTTCCACTCACCTTCTTTAGGCTCTAATCTAGCCCATTCAATACTAAACCTTAGAGCATTGAGATTTAACTTTTTAATTAAGGTGAAGTCTTCTTTGTATCTTTTGTAGTGTTCTACGCCTTTGCCGGAGACATAGTTGCTAGGATTCTCGGCTTGTCTTTTTATATCCGGCCAGATCGGTAAATGACCCCAGCGTTCATGTGCCGTCAAAGCCAGCTCTTTAGCATGGGCCAGTTCCCAGACCGACCAATCGTTTACAAGGTGGCCTTCCACCTGGTGGGCAGCTGTGCTGGCCCCCCAAAAAAAATGCTTTGGAAAAATATTAATGTTAGTTTTTTCGTTCACTTAAAGAATTATAGCAAGTTCAGCGGTACTCTGGATTTTTGAAGTCGAACCGATCACCGGCATCCCACTTAGAACGCTGGTTACCGTAGGCCGGTATGCCGCCGGCATCCTTAAGCATTTTAGCTTCATGCATTAAGTTCCAAGTCATAAATGTAAGGTTGCGTTGCGTAAAATCATTGTCTAGCCCAACAACGGTACCATCATCCAATTTGTCACCGTAACTCGGGCCCGGACCAGCTTCGCCTATCCAGCCGGCATCGGCTTGGGGCGGAATGGTATAACCGAGATGCTGCAAACTATAGAGTATATTCATAGCGCAATGCTTAATACCATCCTCATTTCCCGTTATCAAGCAGCCGCCAACTTTGCCGTAGTCGGCGTATTGTCCATCTTTATTTAGTAAATGAGAGTTTGCGTATAACCGCTCAATCACCTTTTTCATTTCGCTGCTATTATCACCTAACCAAATAGGGCCACATAGCACTAATATATTTGCCGGCTTAACACTTTTTTCATAAATTTCTGGCCATTCATCAGCTTTCCAGCCATGTTCGCGCATATCCGGCCAAACACCAACGGCGATGTCACGGTCAATGGCTCGAATAAGTTCCGTTTTAACACCATGTTTCTCCATGATTGCCATGCTGCTACGCAGTAATGTTTCGGTATGGCTTTTATCTGGTGATTTTGTAAGCGTGCAGTTTATATATAACGCCCTGAGGCCAGTGAAATCCCATTGTTGATCGGCCATTGTCTACCCCCGCTTACTTTTGTTAGTTAAATAATAGCACTATTCTATATTGCTTGGATCCCAAGAATTCCTACCGCCGTCACTCAAGTTATTTATGGTTTCCATCTCTTTGTCATCTAATTGAAAATCAAATACGTCAATGTTCTCGTGAATATGCTTTAACGTTGTGGATTTTGGCAAAGGAATCGTGCCGTGCTGGACCGCCCAGCGCAGCATAATTTGGCCGTTCGTCTTATCGTGTATTGCGGCTATTTGAGATATAGTTTCGTCCTCAACGCGCAGTCCATGGGCCAATGGACTATAGGCTTCAACTATAATTTTATGCTGCTGGCAAAATTCCAGTAACTCTTTTTGATCGTCATAAATAAATGGATGGAATTCAACTTGATTAATGGCCGGCACAGTCTTGCTTTGGCTCAATAGCTCCTCTAGGTGCCGAACGGTGAAGTTAGAAACACCGATTGCTCTGGCTCGCCCGCTTCTGTGTAATTCCTCAAGTGCCCGCCAACTATCACGACGTTTGCCAGTTACCGGCCAATGAAGCAGATATAAATCCACGTAGTCCAAGCCTAGCTTAGATAGCGACTCATCAAATGCTTTAAACGCTGAATCATACCCTTGGTCACTATTCCAAAGTTTCGTTGTTACAAAAATATCTTTTCGTGCAATATTTGATTCATTTATGGCAGCGCCGACTCCCTTTTCATTGCCATAAATTTTGGCAGTATCGATAAGTCTATAACCGGTCTCGAGCGCCTGCCCAACCGCCTTCTTAGCTGTACCATTTAAGCGCATTTTCCAAGTACCAAAACCTATAGCAGGAATGCTGGCGCCAGTATTTAACTTCAAATTGGGCGGTGACAAAAGCAAACTCCGTTTACTATTTTCAGTATAGCAAGTTTATAGAATTAAGGTTTTAGCCAGCCGATTATGAAACCCATCGCCAGTAAAGTAGCCAGCTGATTGCCAAGGTTCATGGCAGTTAACTTCATTGGCCGCTGCTCAAAAGCATCATGCATTACTATGGTAGTGGCTGAAATGCCTAGCCAAAGCCAGAACGCCGTTTGAAGCGCATCCGACATGTAGGAATTATGGAAAAAACTGTTTGCTAGATATGTAACATGAGCCAGCACGTAAGCCATTAAAAATGAAGTGACTAGAGCAAATACCATCGCTTTAGCCATCCCGTCTTTCTGCTTCTTATCATCCATCTTAACTAACTTCATCCAAGCATTACCAAAAACTGGTTTGGCATACCACACAAAACCCACCACAAAACTGGACAGTGTGGCAAGCAGCACTGCATACATATTTACTTGTACTTCCATATCTCCCTCCCAAGAGTTACTTATGGTTAAGAATTATGCTC
>CAYVSP010000029.1:0-6115 GCA_964453655.1 uncultured Candidatus Saccharibacteria bacterium | reverse complement strand
CCACTAGCTGTGACAGCGAAGTTTGTGGCTTATAATATACGGCTTTCACGCCAAGTTGCTCAAGAAGATTTTGACTGGCCGGCAGCTCCAGTGCATTGGTATGCAAAATGATCGGTATGTGTTGCCAGTCCGGATATGAGCGAAATTCGTACAAGAATTCCACGCCATTGTGTCGGGCCAGCAGCAGTTCTAAGACTACAAGGTCTGCTGTAAATTCATCAGACGTCTGGATAGCACTTTGAGCATCGCGCTGCCAAGCTACTTCATGCCCTGCTAACTTCAGAGCCTTAGCATAGATTGCTCCTAATTGAGTATCGGGTTCAACTAATAAGATTTTCATGCAATAAGAGTTAGTTGTTCACTTGGTAGCAACGTTGCCGCCAGACCGCTTAATTTATGATGATGGGCAACCCGCAGACGTGTTGCCATGCTCCTTAGTAGAGAATCAGCTACAAAAATGCCGGTAGCTGGATGAGCAGAAACGGTATTGAGTGGCTGGCGCGTATGACCATATAAGTTTCGAGAACGCCTAAACATGTCGGCAGTTAAACCCTCACTCTGGCCAAAGATGCCCGCCACAATACCCTTTTTACCACGATGCGCTGCCAGCATAACCACTGGCCGCTTACTTTGTTGTAACTCTGCTTCAATCATGTCATGGCCAATACTAACCAAGGCTGCCTGGAGTCCTTCGCGGTGAGCCATGACCGGCTCATAGCGTCCGCTCATATGCAACTCCACGCGGCAATGATAGTCATCGGCTAATTTGCTTAGAGCTTGAGCAGTATCATGCAAAATCGAAGACACTGAAATGGGCTCTAAAGCGACTTTATGCTCGGCCTTCAAGCGTGTACTCAAAATATAATTGTCAATTAATCTAAGCGCATTGTCGGCTGTTAATTCAATGGCCGTCAACTGAGATTTGCTGTTGCGAGCTGTTTGCAATAATTCAGCGCGGCGGGCAATCTGTAGCAGTGGCACTTTGAGCTGCTCAGCCAGTGCCAATAAAAGTCTGTCCTCCGCATTAGAACTGTGCAAGTATCCCTCCTAGTAATGGTCAAATTATAACTCTAGTTAGGAGTTTAGTGTGCTGTACTATTTACCATTTATTCATTAAGCTCCATTGCGCTCCGTAAGGAAGTAGGCTGGCTGGCACAAAAGTTATGGAACGAAGGTTAGGTTGGCAAGAACTATATTATTGAAATCGCCTTGGAACTGATCTGCTTCAGTCCAGATCTTAATGGTCTTGTCCCTGAGCGGTAACAGCACCATGCTGCCTTTCTTTTTGGCGTCTAGCTCACCATCCAGCCGGGCACCATGTACTGACGAAACTTTGGGTGCCTGGTATGGATTTACTTTAACTTTTCCGTTTTTCACGGCCGCGTCGAATTGTTTCAGAACCTGGTCATAAGGGATCGATACTACTTGAAGTCTAAGTGCAAAGTTAGTAGTGGACTGTAGCCCCGGCACAAAACTCGGGTGGAAATAGCCATTCACAACTGTGCTACCGCTAGTCGACTCATCCACAGTTGCACTCCATGTCTTAGGATATGCAATGACGACCTTGCCGTACGCTTCTGGACCAATGTATGGCCGCAAGGGATTTTTCTCTTTTTCGGCGAAGGCAGCATCTTTCTTGACATCTTCCTTACTAACAGCCGCCGCGACAGCAACATCGATTTTGGCATCAACATTCTTTTTATAATCCTGTCTCTGAGAGTATGCCCAAAAACCAAAAATGGCCGCTGCTACAAATAGAACGATAAAAACGCCAAGCGCGATAAAGACGACAATCGAGCCTGCTTGGTCGGTTTTTCTCATACCGCTAATGGTAACGAAGTTAGAGCTCGCCGTAAAGCATTTTTTGTAGCGAAACCGTTCTCTGGGTAAACCCAAAATGGTATCAGGCGACAAAACGTATTTATAAATACGTTACGAAGCGGCATGCCATTTTGGGTTATTCAGAACCGGTTGTAACAGAAAAAGTGCTTTATGGGGAGCTCGCGGGATATCTGTAAAGGTATACACCACTCTTTTGGTCGACAATTGACTGGCCTTTTATCGGAAAGGCAAAACTAGCCAGTTTGACTGGCTGCTTGTATTCATGAGTAATTTTATTATGCAGTTTAAGCATATACTTTTTAAGAAGAAAAACATAAATACCATCCGCTTTTGGCCACTTTTGGCCCCAGTAGTTTCCCCAGATGATTTTGACTTGTTTGCGATATCGGAGCGTATTGAACCAGGAAATTATCACTAGTAGCGGATTCAACTCATAGCCTACCGCATAAAGCTCCTGCTTAGCGGCCGCTTTTAGCATTCGGCCGTCACCAGAGCCCAGCTCCAAAAGTGTCTGACCGGGTTTTAAGTCAAGCAGCTCAAGTGCCGTTTTTGCCTGTTTGCTGAGGGTTGGCAAATATGGTGCCCCAAAAAATACCACAAAGCCGAATAGCAGCACTACCAAACTAATTGCTAAAATCAGCAAGCTCATTTTTCGAACTGCAGCTTAATCTTTTTAACTTTGTTTTCGGCTTCTTTTAGCTGTTTTTCTAAAGCTTCAATAATAGCCATGCCGCGTGCGTAATCCTTAACAGCCTTTTCTATGTCAACATCGGTGCTCTCAAGTTGAACTAAAATAGCGTCTAGTTCCTTGCTTAATTCTTGGTAGGTCGTTTTCTTGGTAGGCATTGTTCCCTCTTACTTTAGATTAATTTTCTTAACAACGCTATCCGCACTTCCATCCGAAAGCAGAACAGTAATTCTATCTTTCGTTTTCAAACTCTTTATTGAGCGTAGTATCACATTATCTTTTCGTACAATTGCATAACCTCTTTGGATAACTGCTTGCGGGCTGAACGCTGTCAGCAACTGGAGCTTTATAATTAGTGAATCCCTGTATTGTTGGATAAATAGTTCCCCTGCATCGAATAAGGCAACGGCCGTATCTTGAACTGTTACTTGCAATTGTTTGATGCCGTCCTCAACCGACCGCAACATCCTATTGCGCGTTAAGCCTAACTGTTCAAGAACATGTCTTTTATCCGGTACCAGCAATTCAGCCGCGTTTGATGGCGTACTGGCCCGTTGATCAGCCGCCAGCTCTGCCAAACTGATATCAATTTCGTGTCCTATAGCCACTAATGTCGGAATCCGGCTGCCGGCTACAGCCCTGGTTACTTGCTCAGTACTAAAAGCCGCTAGATCCTCTGCACTTCCGCCGCCGCGGGTGATTAAAATGGCATCAACCGGTTCATAATGTGTTTCAAAGTAGCTTAGCGCCTCCACGATTTGTGGAGCGGCTAGCTCACCCTGAACTAGTACATCAATTAAATCTATTTCCACTCCTCCCCACCGCCCGTTTAGGACTTTCATAAAGTCGCGGTAAGCTGCAGATTCGCTTGAAGTAATTAGTCCGATTCGGCGCGGCGGATATGGTAGTGGCCTTTTACGGGATTCATCAAACAAACCCTCTTTGGCAAGTTTAGCTTCGAGCAGTTGCGCTGCTTTTTTAATACTTCCTTTGCCTACCGGCTGGATGGTCTGTATATTTATGCTGAAACCATAGAGCGGATGAAGCCGGGGCGCACCGCGAACTTGAAGTAGCATGCCGTCTTCCAGTGGCCCTGGCAAATTGTATACGGTGCCGAAAAAACGCACACTGGCAGCTTCATCTTTTAAATCAAAATAGACCCAACGATTTTTACTGATTCGGAAGTTTGCTAATTCGCCTGTGATTACTACGTTGGGATATGAAAACTCCAGTGTTTGATTCAAAACAGCTACAAAATCACTGACACTCCAAACCTGTTCAGCCATAGCCACACTTTATCACTTTCTATTAGATAGTGGGTAGCGGCGGCGGGTCATCCGGCGCAATTGGATCAGCGTTAAGCGCGCGATGATACAAGATATAGCCTGGTGGCAACTGCACTGCCATATTAACCACACGGTACATGATGGTTACCGGCAGACTAACGCTAGCTGGTATACCCCCGGCTGCCAATACTGCCGTCATCAAGGCTTCGTAAACACCGACCCCGCCAGGTAATACAGAAAGCAAACCGGCAAAGTTGGCAATGGCATAGGCTAAGATAATTGCTCCGGGGTTTACCCAATGTCCAAACGCAATATAAACGACGTAAACTGCACAGACTTCGGTAAGATTACCAAGCAGCGCGAAAAGCAACGGCTTTCTAAGTACATCTAGATTGCGGCGGATGTGCATATAGTGTTCGTGCAGCTCGGCCACCATATCTTGAGCTCGCTGGATGTTTATAGTTTCTGGCTTATTAGGCCGAACAATATGTATGAGCTTGTTAATAGCACGAGTAATGAATGTAAAGAAGCTTCTGATGCGTTGTTTACTACCAATTATAAATGTAATCAGAGCAGTCAGCACTAAAACCAATGTCGCCAACGAACCGGCTACCAATAAAGCTACGTCATTCGCCTTCCCGCCGACTGCTAACAATAATAGGCCTAGGAACAGTAGAATCTGAAACGAAATAAACAGCAACACAAAACGCATCATCTGCACTAAACTTGACTTAGCACCAGAAATATCTTCGTCGCGCATGCGCACGCTTATGTATGAAAAACCGCTAACCCCGCCGCTCGGAAAAACCGTATTTACGAAGTTAAGCTCTAGACTGAGCCGGTACATTGATTTGGTGCGGAAACGATCACCCAAAATCCTGAATAAGTGTTGGTATACTTTGGCATCACTATAGTGATTCAAAGCCTCCAGCGGAGCGACTAAAAACACAAAAAAGATGTTTACTTCCCGAAGATTGCTAATTGTGTCTAGCGTTTGACGCCGCAGCGCAATAACCATTATCACCAGAAACGCAACGGTTATCCACGTTAAGATTTGCCTCCAACGAGAGGAGCGTATTTTCTCGGTCATTGCTGCCTATTATATCCCAAAGCCGGTATACTTAGCGCATATGATTAAGAGCCTCTGTGTTTTGGGCCGGCAGCCAGCTTTAGGTTTAGCCGAGCTAGAAAGTCTGTATGGTAGCGAAAAAGTGCAGCCCCTTGGTGACCACTCTGCCCTGCTAGAAGTTGATCCTTGTTTGTTGGCTTTTGATAGACTCGGCGGCTCAATCAAATTCTGTAAATTACTAACCATACTGGATACTACCAACTGGAAAGATATTGAGAAGTTCTTGTTGGATGTATCGCCTGGCCATTCTACGCAAATGCTTGAGGGTAAAATGCAGCTTGGGTTAAGTGTGATTGGCATAGATATCAGCCTAAAACAGCTTGAAGCAACTGGCTTAAATCTTAAAAAAGCCATCCGCAAAACGGGCCGAAACGTGCGGCTAATACCCAATAAGTCCTTGGAGCTAAACAGTGCACAGGTTTTACACAATAAACTGACCGGGCCAACCGGCTGGGAGCTTATTTTTATTCAGGATAATGCGAAAACATATGTAGCCCAGACAGTTAAAGTGCAGGATATCACCGCCTATGCTGCCCGCGACCAAGTCCGGCCTAAGCGCGATACCAAAATTGGAATGTTGCCGCCAAAATTAGCTCAGATAATTATCAATTTGGCTGTTGGTGAGTTACCGGATGAAGCCCGTCAATCAGTTTGCGAAATTCCGCCCGATCAACTCATCCCGAGAACGCATTTTGATAATTTTAGACTGCTCGACCCTTTTTGCGGTACCGGAGTTATTCTGCAGGAAGCACTGCTAATGGGTTACCAATCCTACGGCACGGATGTAGATAAGCGAATGGTAGATTATACAAAGCAAAACCTCGAGTGGCTGAGCACAAGCCACCCAGACATACCTGTTTTCAAAGCTGAGGTTGGAGACGCCACCACGTACACATGGGAAAAATTCGAAACGATTGCCACTGAGGCGTACTTAGGACGTCCCTTCTCTATTTTGCCGGACAGCGAAACACTTAGACAAGTTATGAACGACGTAAATACCATATTGAAGAAATCCTTACAGAATATTGCTCAACAGATTAAACTGGGTATGCGTATATGTGTGGCGGTACCGACTTGGAAAACTGCGCAAGGTTTTAAGCACTTGCCTGTTCTTGACCATTTAACAGAGATGGGTTATACTCGAGCAAGTTTTGTTCACGTTAAAGACGA
>CAYVSP010000028.1:0-6448 GCA_964453655.1 uncultured Candidatus Saccharibacteria bacterium | reverse complement strand
GGATTAGGCGGAAAATCTTCAAAGATACCTCGCACCAAATAGCTTTGTCCGCGAATTCTAAAGCTGCGGCCAATCGGCACATTTTCATCAAATAATTGCTGGGCAACGGCCCTACCCAGGATTGCTATATTTTTGGTGTCCTCAGAGTCACTAAAAAAACCGCCATATAAAACCTTGCGCTGAAAAATATCCGGAAAATCAGCCGTCGTTGCTAACAGCTGAACGTTAGGCATTTGCTTATTGCCAGCATCTATTGCCCCTGACGTTATACCTAACGGTGCAGTTGCCTTAACCCCTGTGGTCTTTCTGACCAGCAGAACATCATCTTCACTCAAGCTACCGCTGCTGACTCCAGGAAAGAGTTTTCCGCTTGATATCTTACCGTTTTTATCACGAGTTACTGTTTGGCCTGGTTGAATAGTGATAAAGTCGCTGCCAAACGAGCCAATTTGGTTTTTGACCTGATGGCGTAAGCCCTCGCCAAGGCTCACGATAGTAACGATTGATACGACACCAACCATAATCCCGACTAGAGTTAGTAAGTTACGACCTTTGGCACTCTTAAAAGAGTCTAGAGCAATCTTGAGACTGTCATTAAACATCAGCTGTTTTTCCTTCTGGCTCGGCTCCGTTTGCCTTTTGCGGCTTCTTTACGGCCTCGTTTGTTGGCGACTGGGGCATCTTTGGGGATTGCTTTCATCAGCTCTGAAACTCCCGCTAAATGATCCTCCTCGGACTTTTTAGGAAGTTCAAAAATTAGTCGGCGGGCCCGTCTTGGCACATCACCGATGGCTGTTTGCTCGTCATGAATAATCTCGCCATCACGCATATAAACCACTCGATTAGCATAACGAGTTAGTTCAGGATTATGGGTTACCATCAAAATCGTATTCCCGGTTTGGTGTATTTCACTCAATAGCTCCATAACTAACAAGCTGGCAGCGCTGTCGAGATTACCAGTTGGTTCATCGGCAATAATAAGACTGGGATTATTAATAAGCGCTCTAGCGATAGCAGCGCGTTGGGCTTGGCCCCCACTAAGTTGTCTGGGCATAAAATATTCTCGATCGAGCAAACCGACTAAGTCCAGCAGGTTGCTAGCTTGTCTCAATCGGCGTTTAACAGATACGCCTTTGTAAACAAGTGGTAATGCCACATTTTCAAGTACATTTAAGCGGGGAATGAGACTGGCATATTGGAAGACAAAGCCTATACGGTCACGCCTTTCATGCGCTCGTTTATTGGCTCGCAAGCGAGCAACCGAACGACCGTTAAGATCGTGCGTGCCATGGGTCGGGCGATCTAATAATCCAATTATATTCATGAGCGTTGTCTTACCTGATCCACTCGGACCCATGATAGCCACAAATTCGCCCTTTTCAATCACCAGATTAACTTCATCAAGGGCTACGGTCGTGGCATCGCCGAAGCCGTACAGTTTACTGACGTCTTTTAGTTCAATTAATGGCATTAGTCAGTTTAGTTTACTCCTGTTTTTGCTTTTCCGACAAGATGTTTTTGTAGTAATTATCAGTCATGAGACACCCATGCGCGGCCCATTCGGCCTATCGCATAGGCGAATAGGACCTCCGGCTTGGGTTTCTCATCGCGCCGGGCGAAAAGTGCGATTTTTGCTCGGGCTGCTCTTCCCAAAGGAATAAAATAATCTGTATACTTACCCAGTCAAGGAGAGGTGGCCGAGTGGTTTAAGGCGCACGCTTGGAAAGCGTGTTTAGGAGAAATCCTTTCGCAGGTTCAAATCCTGTCCTCTCCGCCAGTGTTGACAAATATAAGGAGGAATTGTTTAATTAAACTTATGTCAGGAATTTCTGAACCAACACAAGCAGAACTTGATGCTTTTGACGCCCGAATGACTGAAATAATTGCAGACCCAAGCATATTAAAAAAATCAGCTGGTATACCAGTTGGACGACCACATGAAGATTCAGCAACAAGGGAAGTACCTGGGGATGATTTATCTCCAGAGCGACGAGCTAGCCTTCGAGCAGCTCTATTCCAATGTTCTATAGCCGAAGCTGCTGTCGGTGATATGAAGTGGCAACATTATCCACGCTGACAGTTCGGAAATCCGACTCCACATACCGCCATTATTACCGATAAATAAGCACGCTTGGTTCGGCGAAGCGAAGCCACGCACAGAAACTACCTCTTAGTTTCGAGCATGGCTGAGCGAAGGAGGCCTTTAGGCCGATATCCCGCTCCCTCCGCCAATGTTGCTTTTTTGTATGTAGGTTGTATACTTTGCCAAATGGCAGAGATAGGCCAAGATGCTGCAACGTGGGTGGCATTATCGGAAGCTCAGCAAGAGCTATTACATCGAATGCTTGCGGTTTGTCGCTTTGAGGATCCAAAACCCGTAGCAAGCGAAGAAATTTGTGATTTGGTAAGTTTTTTTCACGACTTTAGCGATGAAGTTGAGCCCATCATCCAACCATTATTGAGAGAACTATCTAGCAAAGCTCCTTTTGCCGACTATTATCATGATAGAAAAGTACTAGACTGGGTAATCGACCATGCCTTTGGGTTTAATGTATACAAAGCTGAGGCAGAGCTTGCTCCGTTTAGAAGTAAACTAAGCAAGGCGTACCCAAATGAGCAGTTGTGGTTAGGCGGCAATGTGCAAACAAGATACATAATACTTAGGGAAGCTCTTCACAGTTTAGACCTAACAAGCGATGATGTGTTCTACGACTTAGGCTCTGGATACAATCGTATGCCAATTTATGCAGGCATTACTACGAATGCAACGACTAAAGGTGTTGAGATTGTACCGCAACGTGTTGAAGGAGCAAGACGAATAGTAGAAAGAATTGGTTTGCCAAATGTAGAATTAATATGTGCAAACGTACTTGAGCACGACTTCTCTGATGGGACTGCTTTTTATATGTATACGCCTTTTTCTGAGGAAACACGCCTACAGGTATTTAGTCGGCTGCAAGATATAGCTGGTGATCATCCAATTCGTGTCACCTTCAACGGACCACAAACCTACGTTTCCCAGGAACTATTTGTATTACAGGAGGATGTTGGTCGTCGCTATAAAGATATATATAATGTTCGCACTTATAGTTCTGTTGAATAGGTGTAAGCAAAACTTTCCACAGTTTACTGATGCATGCTTGTTTTTAAGAACGAAAAGTTTTACACTGTCGGGGTTAAACATAACCACATAAAAAATTAGAAAGGGTGGGCAACTCAAGAATGAAAATTCGAACAAATCAAAAAGGTTTCACAATTGTGGAACTCTTAATTGTGATTGTCGTCATTGGTATTTTAGCCGCATTGGTTATAACGACATTCACCGGTATCCAGCAAAAAGCACGTGATACCGAGCGCACAACCGATATTAAGGCTTTACATGGCCAGGTTGAGGCTTACTATGCACAAAACGGCAAGTATCCGACTTTGGCAAATCTAAACGATTCCACATGGCGTTCAACAAACATGAAAGGTTTGGACGCAGAGGCTTTGAAGGATCCAAAGGGCAGTGCACAAACATTGGCCGGCAGTGCTGGAGCTAATACCTACAGCTATGCTGTAACAGCTAGCGACGGTTCAGCCTGTGACAACACCACTAAAGACTGTGCCCAGTACACGCTTACTGCCACGCTCGAAGCCGGTGGTACATTCACCAAGAACAACTTGAACTAACACCAAAATAGTTCACTTTGAAGCCAAAACAGGAGTCAAACTGGCTCCTGTTTTTTATAGTCGGAAAGAGTTTTAGTTGCCGATTTTTGTGCCGATATTTTGGCCCTGAACGAGCTTTAGGAGATTACCTGGCGTCATGATGTCAAAGACAACAACTGGCATGTTCTGCTCCATGGCAAGTCCTAAAGCAGCCTTGTCCATTACTTTAATAGCATCATTCTCTAAAGCTTCGTGATATGAAACAGTCTCTAGTTTTTTTACGTCCGTGTTCTTGGCAGGATCTTTGTCATAGACACCATCATACTTTGTGGCCTTGAGTACAATATCGCAATTAAGTTCAAGCGCTATGTTAACTGAGGCAGTATCGTGAGTAAAGTATGGACGCCCCATGCCCCCAGCTACAATGACTAAACGACCACTCTGAAGATGTTTTTCGGCACGGCGAAACGAGTAAGCTTCCGCAACTTGATCTGCAAAAATATTACTTAAACAGCGTGTAGCTACGCCATTTGCTTCAAAAATGTCAGTAACGGCCATAGCATTGATAAGTCCACTAAGCATGCCCATCTGTTCAGCAGTAACACGCTTTATGCCTTTACCGGCGACCTCGGCACCCCGCACTAAGTTTCCACCGCCCACTATAACTACTAACTGACAGCCCTCATCAACAACTTGCTTGCACTCTTTGGCTAGATATGCGGCAACATCTGGATCAATACCGTTATCATATTTACCAGCCAATTGCTCGCCTGAGAGCTTTAAAAGAATCCGCTTATATGAAGCCATTTGCAGCTAGTCTATCAGATTCACGTTTAATCACGCTATACTAATCTACATGGTAATTCAACTTACTGGCTTGGATGCAATACAAGGAGGTAAGGAGGAGCGAACGAGTCGTATAGATGATACGATGAGTGAGCGACTGACGCCGGCCGACACAGTAGTGCGCCAAGAGCAAAGACAGATTTTTTGGCTCTGCCAGAAAGCAGGTCTTTGCGATGAGTAAGTTGAATATTTATTCGTGGAATGTCAACGGCATCCGGGCGGTTGTTAATAAAGGTGCTTTTCAGGAATTTATGGTAAAGCACCAGCCGGATATTTTGGGCTTACAGGAAACCAAAGCTGAGCAAGGCCAGGCAACTATTGATCTAGAAGGCTACCAAGAATATTGGAATAGTGCTGAGAAAAAAGGCTACAGTGGTACGGCCATTTTTAGCAAACCTAAGCCTGTCAAAGTTGAGAACGGTTTTCCTCAAGAATTTATCGCGGAGTTTAAGCTACACGGTGATACCTATGGTGACCCAAATAAGGAGGGGCGTGTCGTTACAGCAGAGTTTGAGAAGTTTTTCTTGGTATATGTTTATACCATCAACGTTAAAGATGACTTGAGCCGCTTAAAGTTGCGGGAAGTCTGGGACAAAGCTTTTCTAGCTTGGCTGCAACGTCTAGAAAAAAGAAAACCGGTCATTTTTTGCGGCGACTTAAATGTCGCGCACACTGAAGATGATTTAGCAAGGCCTGCGGCCAATGTTGGCAAACGCGGCTTTACAGACGAAGAGCGGGCCGGTTTTCAAAACCTAATAGACCATGGTTTCGTTGATACGTTTCGTCAGTTCACGAAGGGTAACGGGAACTACACTTGGTGGACACACTGGGCCAATGCACGGGCTAGAAACGTTGGCTGGCGAATCGATTATATTTTAGTTTCCAGCAGTCTAAAGGATAAAGTAAAAACCGCTAAGATCCATGCTGATGTGATGGGCTCAGACCACTGCCCAATAAGTATAGAATTGGAGATATAAATGACACCGGACGAATTTACCAATAGTGAAAGCTTTTTAGATGTGGGCAATGGACACCAGTTATACGTATATGACTGGGGTAAAAAAGATGCAAAACCCCCTATCATCTATTTGCATGGTGGACCCGGTGGTAGCTGTTCCGATAAGGCAAAGAATAAATTTGAACCTGACAAGCAGCGGGTTATTTTCTTTGACCAGAGAGGGTCAGGCAAAAGCTTGCCTTATGGTTCGCTCAAAAATAACACTACACAAGACTCAGTTGAGGACATTGAAAAAATCGCTAAACACCTAAAGCTGCCGCAATTCATCCTAACAGGCGGTTCCTGGGGTGCATCTCTAGCGTTATTTTTCGGTATAAAGTACCCTAAACGAGTTGCAGGCATGGTGCTTGACGGTATATGGACCTGCCGAAAATCTGAGAATGATTGGGTGGAAAAGGGGGGATTTAAGTCTTTCTTGCCTGATGTATGGGAAAAATATGCTCAGTCTGTGCCAAAGGAATTTGTTAGCGATCCAAGCTCCTACCATTTTAAGCGGATTTTAGGATCCGACGCGGAGGCAGCTCGTTTATCCGGTCACGCCTATGAAAACATGGAAAGAGGGGCCTTAGCATTAGATGACAGGCTTGTTCCCGACAGTCCTTCTGAATACGATCCATCAGGAATTAGGATTGAAGTTCACTATATCGTAAATCGTGGCTTTGTACCGGAAGGTTATATCATGAAAAATACCCATAAACTTACGATGCCGATTTGGCTAGTGCAAGGACGCTACGATATGGTATGCACACCTAAGACAGCGTATGAACTGAACCAGAAACTACCGAACAGCCAGCTAGTCTGGACCATCAGTGGCCACAAAGCCGAACATGAAAGCTGGAACATATCTCGCTCAATCCTTCTGCAACTAACTTCTGAAGCATGAAAAAGCCGTTTGCTGTTTTTGATATTGATGGTACCTTGATCCGCTGGCAG
>CAYVSP010000027.1:5663-8124 GCA_964453655.1 uncultured Candidatus Saccharibacteria bacterium | reverse complement strand
TCAATATTACAGACGGACCATTTAAAGGCTTTGACGGCTCAATTAATGAAATTGATGCCCAAAAGGGTAAACTAAAAGTGTTGGTCAACATGTTTGGCCGCGAAACACCAGTTGAACTTGACAGCCTACAGGTTAAAAGAGTGTAATACGTCTAATGGGAAAATTCAAAGAACAATTACGGCAACATGCAGAGTCAGTTAAAAATATAGACGCGGATCTTCAGTGGGCGCGCAACTCACGTTTCGGTGCATTAGCCGTAGTTGGAGCAGATGTAATACTTACAGCTAAGGGAGTGGTCAGCCCATTATTCGGTGGTTTAGTTGGAGTCTCGTCGGCAGTAGCGATTGCTTTTGAGTCTATTTATATTCCATTGGCACAAGAAGAAGCGGCCTCTAGACAACAGGGGTCAGGTGCTGTACAATAGTCGTGTTACGCACTCCTAGAGGAGTATTTCTTATGGCAGAGAAGAAAGTTACAGCAAATTTAAAGATGAAGATTCGCGGCGGACAGGCCAGCGCTGCTCCGCCTGTGGGCAGCACACTTGGCCAGTACGGTGTGAACATGATGGATTTTATCAACCCATTTAATGAAGCTACTAAAGACCGCATGGGGCAGGATTTAACAGTACATATCAGCATCTATGAGGATCGCACAATGACGTGGCGGGCTGTTGGTACACCAACTGATGACCTTATCCGTAAAACACTCGGCGTAGATAAAGGCTCTGGCAAGCCAAACACCGAGAAGCTAAACAAGAAGCTATCCAAGAACCAGTTGCGCGAAATCGCTGAGGCTAAAGCGCAAGACACTAATACTGACAATATTGAAGCTATCATGAAACAAGTCGCTGGAACAGCCCGCAGTATGGGCGTAGAGGTAGAAGGCTAACATATGGATGATTTTGAAGCGACAAGTTACGAGTCAATAAGGCAGAAGCACTGGTACACAAGAGATGAAGTTAAGTATCTTGGTTTTGTTACAACCGTGACAGCTGTTGCTGTTGGCATCACTAATATCCATGAAATCGCGGAAGGAGCTAAACACGCTCTTGACTTCACAATCTCTCACTTAACTGAAGCACTTGGCCGACAAGAATAAAGTATAAATTGTGGGAGGCTTAATAAGCCGATTGAACCACGAAGGAGATAATTATGGCGGAAACCAAGAAACCAGCAATCAAAAAAGTAGCCAAAACTGCGGTTAAAGAGACAAAAAAACCAAAAGTAGACAAGAAACCCATAAAAGATACCGTCGATAAAGTTGTCACTGAAGTCAAAGAAACTAAAGAGCCTTCCCCTAAAGCCAAAGCCGGTAAGCGCAGCGCAAAGGCTATTAAAGAAGTCGCGCAGAAACAGGCCAAGGAGGAGCGTAAGGCTAGCGTTAAGGACGAAACTGCCGAAGCCAAACCTAAGCAAGTCCAGAAGCCTCCCCGTTCAAAACTGGAACGCAAGGGTAAAAAGTACCGGCAGGCAGCCGAGCAAATTGAAAAAGGCAAAGAGTACGCCCTAGAAGATGCTATGGCTCTAGCCGTTAAGACCAATGCTGTGAAATTCGATGCGACCGTTGAACTTCACTTAAACTTAGCCGTCGACCCCAAGCAAGCCGATCAAAATGTTCGCGGAACAGTTGTCCTGCCAGCTGGTAGCGGTAGATCAAGCCGGGTTGCTGTTGTAGCTGAAGCTGATGATGCCAAGAAAGCCAAGAGTGCAGGCGCTGATGTAGCCGGCAGCGAAGATGTTTTTGCTCTGCTCGATAAAGAAAAACTGGATTTTGATATATTGATCGCCCATCCATCGCAAATGGTAAAACTTGCCAAGTATGCAAAGTTACTTGGCCCGAAAGGTCTTATGCCCAATCCTAAGAGCGGTACCGTCGCGGTCGATGTCGCTAAAGCTGTTGAAGAGGCTAAAGCGGGGCGCGTAGAATACCGCGTAGACAGTACCGGAATCATTCACATTGGTATTGGCAGGGTCAGTTTTGGCGGGCCAAAGCTAGCCGAAAATGCCCAGGCATTGTTAGCCAATCTTAAAGCAAACAAGCCCGCCTCTGTTAAAGGCGCTCTTATCTTGAGAGGCTACATTAGCACGACTATGGGACCTAGCATTCCGCTAAATCTGACCACCGCGAGGGAATAAGGCAGATGAAATCATCTAGTACTGGTCTGGTGATTGCTATTGATGGCCCTGATGGAGTGGGTAAAACGACACAGGTACAGCTTCTCTCATCATATCTTTCACGAGTAGGATTACTGGTACACATGACGCGCTCTTCTGGCGGCACACCAATCGGCGAAGAGCTGCGCAAGGCTTCACTATCAAAATACAGTCGCCCCGCGCTGACAGATTTCTATATTTCATTAGCAATGGGAACGGCTCTTGCCGAAGATGTCCAAAAGCGTAAAAAGCGGGGTGAAGCTGTTCTTGTCGATCGAAGCCCGCTGGCAATCGTGGCGTACAACGCT
>CAYVSP010000027.1:0-5563 GCA_964453655.1 uncultured Candidatus Saccharibacteria bacterium | reverse complement strand
GGGTGAAGCTGTTCTTGTCGATCGAAGCCCGCTGGCAATCGTGGCGTACAACGCTTACGGCAGCGGGCTGGGTGATAATCTGATTGCTTTTGAGGCCTGCGAAACTTTATGTAAAGGCTGGGGTATTGATGCTCTTATCTTTTTAAATGCTCCGCAAGACGTACTTAACCAAAGGCGTCAAAAGCGGGCCACAACCGATTATTTTGAACAAAAAGATCAAAATTACCATAAGCGAGTACGGGAAGGCTATGAAGCGGGGTTAGACTATCTTCAAAAACACAAACAAACTGGCTTGAAGTTTCTGTCAATTGACGCTGATCAGACCATACAGGCTATTCATAAAGCAATTATTGCAGCCCTTCATGCAAGAGAATTGCTATAAGGTTGTAATTTTCTGCATTTCCTTGTGCATTCGTCAAATACTTAAGTACAATATGAACGAAGTGAGGGATTGTGGCAGTTTATAGCAATATACAAATAATTGAGGCAATAAAAGAGGGCCATATCATATGTGAGCCTTTTAACCCTAGGCATGTGGCGCACGCCAGCCTGGATGTGACCCTTGGATTTTACTATTACCGAACTGAGCGCTCAAAGGACCATCCGGTTTATAATCCTTTTGACGAAAGTGATGTCCATCGCTACTTTGAAGGAGCAATTAAGGCTACAGCGCACAAGCAATGGTGTGAAGAAAACGGCGTTAAACCCTTAAAAGGTATCCCTCTTAATCATCCTATCATTCCCATCCGGCCCGGCGAACGCATTCTGGCACACACACATGAGTTCTTCGGCATTAAGCCACCCGGCGCTTACGAGTTAAAATCACGCTCCAGCTGGGGTCGTAATGGCGTGGCGGTTTGTTTTGATGCCGGCTGGGTTGATCCAGGTTACATTAACCGCTTAACCTTAGAGATTTATAACCTTAATGAAAAAGAAATAATGTTACTACCGGTAGGCGAGCGCATAGGCCAAGCCGTTTTTCATGAGACCGGTCCGGTCAAAGGAAATTACGGTGAAGGTCGCCACGACGGGATCAGTGGCAAGTACCAAAGCGGCACCGATCTTAAACAATTAATACGCAATTGGAAACCTGAATTAATGCTACCTAAAGCTTACCTTGATAAAAGGGCCTTACCCAAGAAGATCCAAGGGTTAAAACATGCCTAAAAAATCATCTACTTATGTCGCCTCAGAGAAAGCCATTACAACCACAAAAGGAATATTTATTACGATTGAGGGCAGTGACGGGTCTGGCAAGGGCACCCAGTTTAAACTGTTAACTGAACAGCTTCGTGGTCTTGGCTACGAAACAGCAACATTCGACTTCCCACAATACGGTTCTCAATCAAGTTATTTCGTAAGGCAGTATTTGAATGGCCATTATGGCTCGGCAAACGAAGTAAGCCCGTACACTTCTTCACTTTTTTTTGCACTGGACCGCTTTGAAGCCGCGCCGGCTATAAGACAAGCACTTAATGAGGGTAAGGTAGTTATATCGAACCGCTTTACATCTTCTAACATGGCACACCAGGGGACAAAGTTCAGTAACACCCAAGAGAGGCACGGTTTTTTTATCTGGCTGGACAACCTGGAATACCAAATGCTTGGGATTCCCCGACCTGATAAAAGTTTCATATTACGCGTGCCAGCCGATATGGCCCAAAAGTTGGTTGATCAAAAAGAAGTACGGGAGTATACAGATAAAAAGCGTGACATTCATGAGGCCGACTTAGAGCATTTAAGGCTTTCAGTAGAGGTCTACAATGAAATGGCCGCCTTGTTTCCGCAAGATTTTACAGCTATCAATTGTGTTGAGAACAACCAGCTTCTAGAGAAAAAAGCTGTTCAGAAATTAATCTGGGAGCAGGTATCACCACTATTGCCGACAAAATCTTCAAACAGACTGGCAAGCCCAACCGAGAAAGTAGCCAAACAGCCGAATCCATACATAGCCAAAGATGGCAGTGGCAACTACTACATAACCAATGCCGGCAAGAAATGGTTACAAGATGCCGTTACTGACGTCGAAGGCTCAGTTTATGCTACCTATAGTAAGCTTGAGAGCCTGACGGCTGCTGCGGCGATGGCCCGCCTAAGTCGTCGTGGCGATGATATGCGCATTACTGTTCTTGATGAATTTGCCCCTGGTGTAGACAGCAGTGAAGACTTGCGTAAAGACCAAACTCTATTAAAAAGAGTTATTACAGCTTATGGCGACGACTCCGTGCAGCAACTAGCCGGCCAGCACATAGTGGTTGAAGGAGCTTCTAATATTCTGACAAAGAAGCTGGAGTGGGGACGCTTAGGAGCTTATCTAGAACAATCAACCCGTTATATCTATCTTGACCAAAGAGATAAAGAAGGTCGATATCGTTACTACACCCCAAAAAATTTAGATGACAAAACTAAACAGCTTTATGATGAAACTATGGATCAGGTTTTTGGCCTTTATTCAGGCATGGTTCATAAGTTAACAGATCATATTCGGGCCGCTTCTACTGTGCCAAAAGAAGAACGAGATGGCGCATGGTTAGGCGCTACCCGCGCCCAAGCTTGCGACGCCATTAGACCGGTACTGCCAGTTGCTACGAAGTTGACAGTAGGCATATTTGCGTCGGGGCAGACTATCGAAGGTTTGGTGATGCGTCTGCTAAGTGATGAGCTGCCTGAAGCTCAAGAAACCGGTAAGAAAATCTTGCGTGAAGCTAGAAAAGTTATGTCTTCGTTCTTAGAGCGCGCCGATAAGCCGGATAGAGGTGGCGCAACTATAGCCTACCTGGCAAATACCAAGAAAGCTGTAAAACAGTTAGCCCAAGAATACTTGCCTGATGGCCACAGCAGCCAAGAAGATCCGATTAAGCTAGTTTCAGTCTGGCCACGTAACGAGCTGGAGCTACTGCCAGACATGCTGTACGAGCATAGTAACCTTTCGCTTGAGGAGCTACAAAAAGTTATAGATACATGGCCTTATGCCAAGAAGGTTAAAGTTTTTCAAGCCTACATGGGTGAGAGGCTAAATCGGCGTCATAAACCGGGGCGTGCTTTAGAAAAAGCGCACTATAGCTGGGACCTCATGTGCGATTACGGAATATTTAGAGATTTACAGCGCCATCGCATGGTTGATGACATGCAGTGGCAAGTCTTAACGCCTCGTTATGGTTATGAAGTTCCCCAGTTGGTAGAAGAAGCCGGTTTAAGTGACGACTTTGAAGCCTGTTTTGATCTGAGCCTAAAACTTTATAGCCTGCTTCAAGAAGCCGGCTATAGTCTTGAAGCCCAATACGCCACCTTACTGGGGCACCGAATGCGCTGGAAGGTGACTTATAATGCCCGCGAAGCCTTTCATTTGCATGAACTGCGAACTAGCCCACAAGGTCACCCAGGCTATCGAAAACTAGTACGCCAAATGCACGAACGGGTGGCAGAGGTCCATCCGATGTTGGCCGATGCCATGATATTTGTTAACAAAGGTGAAGATCCTGAACTAAGCCGATTGGCTGCCGAACGATACACCCAGTTTAAGCTCAAGGAACTTGAGTCTTAAGAACGAGCATCTCATCAATTGAACCAGCTAGGTCAGGCAATGTATTGACTTTTATACCGGGTAGGCCTATAACAAATACTCGTGACCAGGTTAACTCAAATGAAGCAGTTGCTACTTCTCAGCCTACAGGGGCTGTGCTTCAGCATGGTTGAAGCCTGAGCGTTTAAAACGCCTTAGTACAGCCCAAACCAACAGGCTTCAATCGAGAGGCCTGTTTTTAATTTAAAGGAGCAACAACTATGCCTAATGAACAAGAAGCCCGAGACACAGAAAAGTCCAGACCAATCTATGACATAATCCCTTACGCCTGCGCCACGGAGTTGGTAGGTAGGGTAGTGGCTTTAGAAAACACTCAGCCTGTCAGCCAAGCACGACTCGAGCTGCCAGCTTGACAAAATATCAAAGAAGCGGATGATAGAATGTATGGTTTCAGCAAGCGTAATTGTAAAGATTATCGTCGAACACGCATTCGCGAGGCGCTGAAGCTATTAGCAAAGCAAATAAACGGCCCTCGCCCGAGGGTCGTTTTTAATTAGAAAGGAATTGCAATGGACAACCAGGTTTATGAGTCAGCGCAGGAACGGTTGTGGTTAGCAGAACCACGCCAGCCAGCGGTCTGGTATGCTGAGGGCCTAGGCCCATCCGCAACTCAGCAAACAACAGAAGTTGTGCCAGTTGAGCCCATCTTAGCTAGCGAAATGCCCGACGAAACGCCAACCCTGTATTGACCTAACAGGGATGTTCTGCTATATTTAGCTTGTTACCAAAGACAGCGACGGTCACACAGACTTGATAATGTCGCCTAGGTGCATACAATTCGCTAAAGTTTTGTGAGCACAACTATAAGCTTCTTGGTAATCAGGAGGCTTTTTTGGTACAAGGCAGGGATTTTTGGTCGAGAATATCTGCCTCAACTCATAACAAGGAGAAGATACGCAAATGGCTCTAACTAAAGAAAAAAAACAGGCAATCGTAGACCAGGTTGGCAGTTTATTGGCCGAGTCTAAGATGACGGTAATAGCGCAATATCAAGGCACTCCCGTAAAGGCAATGCAGACATTACGCCGTGATGCTAATGAGAACGGCACTACTGTAAGAGTTGTGAAGAATAGGCTTGTTATGCAGGCGCTCAAAAAGTCAGAAAAGTTTAGTGGTATAGATACCACAAGCCTGAATGGCATGCTTTTATATGCTTTTAATAAAGATGATGAGGTAGCACCTGCGCAAGCGTTAGCAACATTTGCTAAAACGCAGCCAACTCTGCAGTTTATTGGCGCCATCACAGCTGACGGTGACTTGCTGAGCGCCGATGACGTAACGGCTCTAGCCAGCTTACCGACAAAAGAACAGCTGCGCGCCCAAGTGGTTGGTATTTTGGCCGCCCCATTAAGTGGCTTTGTCAATGTGCTGGCCGGTAATATACGCGGCGTATTGAATGCGCTGAACGCCAGAAGTGAAGCAATAAGTTAAGAAAGGAATAATCATGGCTGAAGAAGATGTAAAGACCGAAGCTCCAGCACCACAAGAAGCTGAAGTTAAGGAAGCGAAAAAAACCGCAAAGGTAAAAATCCCTAAGGAATTCGAAAAGCTTGTCAGTGAGCTCGATAAGATGAGTGCACTGGATATCAGCAAATTCGTTAAGTTTTTGGAAGAATATTGGGGCGTAAGTGCTGCTGCACCTGCTGTAGCAGTCGCTGTACCTGGCGCGGCTGGTGGTGAGGCTGCCCCTGCTGCTGAAGAAAAAAGCGAATATGATGTCATCCTCAAAGATGCCAGCGCTCAAAAAGTTGCCGTCATCAAGGCTGTCAAAGATATCACCAACCTTGGTCTTGGCGAAGCTAAAGCATTAGTTGATGGGGCGCCAAAGCCCGTCTTAGAGAAAGCCAAGAAAGAAGATGCCGAGGCTGCTAAAAAAACCTTGGAAGACGCCGGCGCAACTGTAGAATTAGCCTAGACAAACCCAGGCTAACGCTAAAATACTCGCTCCACTAATTGGGCGAGTATTTATTTATCCCGCAA
>CAYVSP010000026.1:0-8250 GCA_964453655.1 uncultured Candidatus Saccharibacteria bacterium | reverse complement strand
ATTTGCAATAAAAAGACCGACTTTCACAGAGGTCATTACGCTTATGCTTGGCTCCCTATAGCTGACGTACTTAGAACTAAGTACTACGGTCGGGTAATGGAATTTGCTAAGAATTTACCGACAAACTCCCCTACCTTTTCGTTCACGGCTTCAATTACCTCTGGATAAAGCCGGTAGTCATGAGTGCATTCAATAGGCAGAAACATCTTAGGCTCTGATAGACCTGCATATATTTCTTTAATCTCTTCAATCTTCTCAAATTCATCCTTTGTGGCATGAACTATTAGTTTAGGGCCCTTAAATATCTTTAATGAATCAATAGGATTGTGCTTACCTCCATCTTCAAAGTAGACCATAGGCAAATCAAAACGTTTCTGCTCCTTGGTTCTAATATTTCCAGGCGGTAAATCCCTGTATTCGGGCAATACGCCATCCTTAACTTCACCTGGTTTTGGTGGTGACGGTGGACCATAAGCTGCATTAACTAATACGAGTCCTTTCACTGCAGTATTTCCAGAAGCTAACATAGCGGTTGCTCCTCCTCTGCTGTGACCTAAAAGCAAAGTTGTTCTATTGCTAAAGTAATTTATCAATTCATTGATGACCTTTATATAGGTGCTAGTTGTGTAGTTATTAAGTTCACCAGGGCTATCCCATGTACCCGGCGGGTCAATGGCGATTACGAAGAATCCTTTCTGAGCTAAATATTCTGCATGACTTGCAAAGTTAACGTAGTCCTTACTATCCAAACGCCCTGGCATCAAAATAGCAATTTTGGATGAATTTTTGTCACCACTTTCATTTACCGCTATTTCGTAGCTCTTAGTTTTTATAAGTTTCATATCCACATCATAACAAAAGACCAGTCGTGACTTGAACCTAAGTGTAGTCCTTGACGATATAGCCTAATACATCAATGTCTTGGTGAAATAATTCCAGCATTTCGTATTCTGGATGAGATATTTCTCGTATGTATGGTGATTGACCCAGATACTTGGTCTTAAAATCCTCAAAGTTATCGACTACAAAGTCACCACACCCAACTTGACTACGATATGGGTCAGGAATTCGTAAACCTACGTATTCAATAGTGTCATTATTTACAGTCATTTGTTCTGAAGGCTCTACATAGTAGCTTGTTGCTGAACTACCCTTCCAGGCTTTTCCTAGAGTGTCAGCCCACTGCTTTATAAATGCATACTCATCTTCATAGTGGGCAAAAATCTTTAACGTATTAACTGGGAGTTGCTCATCCAGTACCAGCCCCGATAACTCTCTTAGCTTTTGGTCAATGTATTTTAAAGCTTCAAGACAAGTAGTTTTATCTTTTATCGGACTGAATCGATAGAGTTTCATAGCTTTAATATATCAAAAACTTCTTATCACAGAGGCCATTACGCTTATGCTTGGCTTCCTATAGCTGACGTGCTCAGAACTAAGTATTACGGGCAGATACTGGGAATGGCTAATCCAGTTCATTTGTAAGACGCAGCATGTAAAGCGTGAAACCGACTTCAATTGCAATTACTGCCATTGAGTAGATGCTCCCTCTTGCAAGTACTACAACGAGCCCAAGCAAGAAAATCCCTAAGAGTATATGTAACGAACGCCTAACGCTTTTAACGCTAGTTGAAGTCACCATGTTAATTAGTGGCAACGTAAATACTAAGATTACCAAGCACACCATACCTACGGCTAAGCCGTTACTAACCATTCTAGTTAGACCAAGTGAAATATAGCGTTCCACGTGCTCAGACCAGTGACGAATATATGTTAAGACGCCAACAAGCTCCATTACTAAGAATACTGTTGAGTAAACATGCAATAGCGGCAAGCGAGCAGCTATTGATTTAGTTTTTGTTTTCTTGCTCATGGTTACATCATAGCAAACTACTTAAGTAGGCATTAAGCCAGAATGCTTAGCAACATACTCAACAGCATCCAAAAGCGTTGGCGCAGTATATTTTGCTTTATCTGAACTTGCTTCCACTGCACCCGTTTTGACAAGTATTGTCTTTGTGCCTGCATTAAAGCCAGTCTCAACATCAGTTGGACGGTCACCGATTGTCCACGACTGCTTTAGGTCTATGTCGTACTCTTTGGCTGCATCCAGTATTAGTTTAGGTTTGGGCTTACGGTACTCGCAAGTAGCTCCTTCACCATGTGGACATACGTAGGTCTTAGTTATTTTAATACCACTGGATGAAATCATATCTAAGAGCTTGTTATTGATAACATTAAACTCCTGCATGGTTATTAAGCCTTCTGCAATACCAGCCTGGTTGGTTATAAAGAAAATTAAGTAATCTAGTTTCGACAGTTCCTTAAGTGCTTCGATAACATTAGGTAACAATTTAAGCTTTGCAATGCTATCCACCCTTTCATAAACTGGTATGCCTACGTTTATAGTCCCATCTCGGTCAAGGAATACAGCTTTCATTACTTCATCATATCAAAAGACACCATATTACTGAGGTTATTACGCTTATGCTTGGCTACCCTTAGCTGACATGCTTAGAACTACGTGTTACGGGCGGATTATAGGAATGGCTGAGCATCCAGCCTTCGGGGAGGTTATTTATAGTTTAATCTCGTTACCCAGAGTAAAATCATACTGAGCAATGTGGTTATTTTTTATTGCCCTCTATTTTGCATTCGGCGCTGCCAGTTATTTAATTCGGCGTGTTCTTGCACAAAAACTTCCTGATAAAAACAGACTTATAAATGCTTCATTTTTTGTTGTGTTCTTGTTGCCGGCTGCAATATTACTTGGACTACTGTTTCCGCATAATCTTCACATAGGCTGGGTTAACTTATTATTACTTTTAGGCGGTAGTCTTATCTGGCCGATTTTTAATATCCTCGCCTTTAGGGCTAACAAAGATATTGATGTTGGCGTGTACACAGTCATTAATAACCTCAGCCCCATTTTTACTCTAATTGTTGCACTTACAGTGTTGGATGAAAGCTTAGCAGGTGCTGCATTTGCGGGGGTATTTTTGCTAATTGCCTCAGGTGTATTAGTGGCAGCTCCACAACTCAAGCAACACAAACACACTCAAATTAGTGGAATACTGTTTGCGCTTGGTAGTACCGCAGTACTCGGAATTGCGGTTGCGTATGAGCGTTACATGCTTAATCGTGTCGATTTTGGCACCTATTTATTAATAGGTTGGTCATCCCAAATTGCATGGGCGGTTTATTTAGCTAGAAATGAGTTAAAAAAATTACCAATACTTTTCAAAGACTCAGCAACAAAAAATGTAGTTTTTGGTTACGGGTTAACGAACGTATTAAAATCAACTTGCTTTATAGTCGCCTTGAAATACAGCAATAGTGCCGCTAGGGTTGGAGCAGCAAGTGATTTTATGTCGGTAGTAGTCATAATTTCTGCCTACTTTATTCTTAGGGAAAGAAACTACTTGCCAGTAAAATTATTGGCAGCTGCAATGGGTATAATCGGGCTTATTCTAGTCGCCAGATAGCCAATTATTTATGGAAACGACGAACTACTTCAGCTAACCCATCTTCCTCTTGCGAGGCGACAATTTCATCAGCTGCTTCAATTAGCTGGGGATGCGCATTTGCCACGGCAATCCTATGCCCTACAGCATCAAACAGCTCCAAGTCGTTTATGCCATCACCTACACCAATCATTTTTGAGGAATCAATAGCATATTTTCCGAATAAGGCCTCTAAGGCATTGTGTTTTCGTGCGTTAACATGACCGATATTGATGTCGAATTCATTATCACCACCACTCCAGGAAGGAGATAAGTAGGCATTCACCCCGGGTATAGCAACTAACATCTCTCTAATGTCATGAGCATCTTCTGCAGGCACATCGTTTATGAAAGCTGCTGATAGCGGTTTAGGCACTTGTTCTGTGATAATACGGTAGTTGTCGGCTTCATCACCTGTTAAGAAAAAGGGATATGAATAAGGTTTGTGAACTTCAATAATGGCAGCAACTTGGTCTTTTGAGAGCAATGACTTTCTCCATGCCTTACCAGTCTGTGAGTCAACCACCAATGCGCCGTTCGCCACTACGCTTTCATGCCTAAGATTTAGTGCTCTCGTAATGGGCAACGCAAATTCCAGTGCTCTGCCCGTAGCTGCAATAGCAATAACATCTTGAGGTAATGACACAAATGCTTCACGAAGCACCGCTGATTCTACTGTTGTTGCACCATTCGGTACAGCAGTTTTATCAATATCAAAAACAAAACCCGAGAACTCTGACATAAACTAAAAATACAACAAAAGTAGAAATTAGTCAAACATGACTCTCCGCAGTTATAGAAATTAGAACTCTATTTACGTGGTAATGTAACACCAGCTTGCTTGGCTGCGGCTAGCAGCTCGGCATTTAGTGTTAGTAATTTTTCTTCAATTGAGCGTTTTTTGAATTCTTTGTCGGTGATTGTGGCAGATTGAAGTTCGGCAATCATATTGTAAATTTCTTTTATATCATTTCTAAGTGCTTGTATCTCGTTGGATAATGGCTCAATAGCAGCTTGTACAATCGTACGAATTTCTTGAAGGTCAGTTTGCGTTAAGCCCATAAGACGATTATAGCATCAACAAAAGCACTTCTATTACATTGCTTATGCTTGGCTCCCTCTAGCTGACTACTTAGGACTAGGCATTACGACCTGGTTATGGAGTTTACGACTAATTAGGTTTCGTCGTCTGCGCTTAAACGAGCAAAGATAATCGGCCAAATGATTTGAAGAAGTTTTTGGCCAAAAGGTTCACTCAAAGAAACTGTTCGTAAAGGCTCTGCTACTCCTTCAAGATCTATTGGTAATTTTGTAGCCACGTCTTCAAAAGCCTTACCTAACGCCTGTAGTATTTCGGCCATTCTTGAATCTGCGCGCAACGTGCCGTCATCGATTGGGCTTGGTATAACATCAGGTGCTGTGTCAAGACGAGCCTCCATATTCAAAAGAACCGCATCAACTGCAATTTTCATCGAATCAGTTAACCCTGTGCCATCAACAACTCCATAATCATCAACATAAAAAGCTCTATAGACCCTGTTTAGTGCAACCACAAATTGATAACTTTCATCATGGTTCGATGGGTTATAAATAAAGAAACTGAGAGAACGCTCTTTAATAACGTGGGAACTGTTAGTTTCTGTCTTATGAATAATGTATCCGTCTTCTAGGACTATTACATTCTGGCCAACTCTTCCCCCGTCAGGGTTATATACTAGAGATTCATAATCAGGAGCCATTCCGACTATAAAATCCAAGGCCGCGAGAGTCCTTTGGGAAATTAGTTCCTCAGTCTCAATATCTCCAAGTGGATTATCAAAGGGAAATCCAATACTTAGCTGAGGTATGGGCTCTCCTTCACTAAAGGGGGCGGTCATGACATAAAAATATCAGCTTTTTTTCATTTTGCATAACGCTTATGCTTGGCTCTCCGTAGTAATGGAAGTTAGAACTTTGATTAACCAGTCAAATCTAGTAGTTCCCCAGGTTTGAAGTGTCCGTTGCTTCTAAGACTAATTCCCTTTTCAGCTGTAACTTGACCAATAACTTTTGATTTTAATCCATGATGTGAGCCGGTCTCCATGACTTGATCCGGCTCAGGACTCACAATAAGCAATCTTTGCCCCATATGCCACGTTTGGTAGCTTGTTTCATCAGTAATACCACCTAGCTCCTGGAGTAACGAGAACAAATAATTTGGCTCAAAAAGATCGAATATTTTTGCTCCCAAATTACTTGGTCGAAGTATTCTACCTAGTTTTTCTTTTATTCCACCACCGCTGACTTGAATAGCGCCGTGGATGTTTGCTTGGGCTGGACGATTTAAGTCATACCCCCCATGCATATCAACTAAGGCACCTGCATATATTGGTAAAGGCGTTAAAGCTAGCTCACCAAGTTTTTGTCCTTCTACTACCTCATCAGCCCAATTTATACCGTAAATTCGTTCTAGCGTTTTTCTAACTAATGAAATGCCATTGCAACCTATAGAAGAATCGGCAAATCCAACAATCCAGTCACCTGGCTGTATGCTTTTTAAGTTAATGATCCTGGTTTGGTGACCATAACTAATTAAGGTTGCAACCCACTCAAAATCGAAATCATCTTTTTCTGCAAATTGATCATTATGCTGGGCAATTTCTCCACCTGTTACAGCGACAGATGCCTGTGCGCATGGCTCAATTAGACTAGCGCCTAGTGCCTCGATAATCGGGATTCTGCTTAAGTCGTTTCCAAGCGTATTCATCGTTAAGCCTGTTTGCATCTTGGCTGGTTCATAACCTTCGGCAGCCGCATCGTCAGCCACCATGGCTGTTAAAAACGATCCGACAGTATCCCATTTTTTTGCCGTCCTTGCAATCATTGGTATCGTGCCTGCACCATCAGTATTTTCGTGGTCAACCGTTCCAATAGGTAGGCCGCCAATCTCAGAATGTCTGGCTCCAAAAAAATCTTCATCTAATTCTTTTATTTCACCAAGTTTGCCACTTCTATTAACCCATGTTTGTTTTGCTGCTGTATACATAGCATTTGAGGCGATTGCTTCTACATCAACGTTAACACCAGCTAGCCCATATTCGTTTATAACAATTTCTTTGGATTCAGACGATTGAACTATTTCAGGATCTTGGCCGCTCATTAAACCAAATCTAGCAGAATACTTCAGACTTGTATATTGCTTATGCTTGGCTCACCACAATAGAGGAAGTTATAACCACCATTAAACGAGATGTACTAGCTTTTTAACACCTGACGCAATCTATTAGTGCGTTTCGTGTTCTTCGTGTGTTGTACAATCTTCAAGCTCGACTTCAATGGTTGCGTGTTGTATGTCGTAGTCTTTTCGTAGCTTAGATTTTACTGCTTCTACTATGTTGCGACTTTCTGTAAGATCTTTTTCATCAATCGCAATGTGGCAGCTTAGAGCGTTGTAGCCTGAACGAATAGCCCAAACGTGCATATCATCAACCGATAATACCCTGTCGGTATCAGTAATGGCTTGGGTTATAACAGCAACGTCCAGGTCTTTTGGCGTTCCTTCAAGCAGTATTTGCACTGCTTCACGTAGTATTTTGAGCGTGTTGTATACCAGCAATGCGGCAATGACTAAACCAACCGCACTATCTACCCACGTTATGCCAGTGAGCCAGATAATCAGACCAGCAATTACCGCACCGAGTGATGACAGTGCATCAAATGCCATATCTATAAAAGCACTACGCATATTCAAGTCTTTACGGTTCTTGGATAGCACATAAGCAATAGAGCCGTTGACCAGTATGCCGACAAAGGCAACGGCAGCGACAACTCCACCCTCAACAGGGTGTGGATTACCGAGTCGCTGGATAGCTTCAATAACAATAAAGGCTGCAACAGCGAGCATTACGCTGGCGTTCAGCAAGGCAGCAAGGATAGTGGCACGACCATAGCCAAAGGTTTTACTATCGTTTGCCTCACGCCGAGCTAGACGGTTGGCTGCAAAAGATACCGATAACGTAAAGGTGTCTGTTAGGTTGTGTGCCGCATCGGCTATAAGAGCGAGGCTACCTGTGAGTATGCCAAATATAAACTCAACTATCGTAAAGCCAGTATTCAGAACAAGCCCGAACTTTATGCTATTATCATTGTTTTTTGTGTCGTGTGAATGTGTCATTGTATAAATAAATTGTAGCAGTATTTAGAGTATCTTAATCAGCCTAGCTTTCTAAATTGGTCTTGCGTAGTAATTATGCATTTACTGCTAATTATAATGATGCTACAAAACCAAGCTCACCGACAATCTGTGCTTCTTCAACAGACTCTTCAACAGATACCTTTGATAAGAAATGCTGATCTACATAAAGCATCTGAGTGAACACTGCTTCCAATACTGGCACTACAATACTGTTACCCGCCATCTTAACTATCTTGGTGGTAGTGAAGAAATTAGTTGTTATGTTCTTCTTAAAATTGCCCTCAACTAATGATTCATAATCGCTATCTTCAAAACCCATAAGAAGAAAGCACTCACGTGCTGTAAGGTATCTGAATGTACTTTTACCTGGACGCTTACTGTCGTATACGATTACACCAGAATTAGGTCTTCGATCTTGCTTTGTGGTAATCGTCGGAACATAACTTGAATAATTACTTCCATCAAACAATTTGACGCTTTTGATAAATATGTCTCGACGAGACGGCGTGTCATTTGGTTGTGACTCATTAGCCTCCTGAGCAAAAGAATCCTTGTCATAATCTACCCTTAGAA
>CAYVSP010000025.1:0-8514 GCA_964453655.1 uncultured Candidatus Saccharibacteria bacterium | reverse complement strand
GTACAGCTTTAATTTCCTTTGAAAATCCCATAACCTGACCGTAGTACTTAGTTCTGAGCATGTCTGCTATAGGAGCCACGACCTTTACAAAGTTTCACTTTTGTGGCATTTTTATTTCATGAGAGTTGATACTAGGAGCGGAGAACGATGTCCTATTATCACACATGAGGACAGTCCAGATTTAGTGTTTGCTGCGATTAGAGACCTACATCACTATAAGCACTTAGGGCTTGGTGCACGCGAGGACGTGGATGACGCAACACGGCGAATGATAAATTATTTTGACATCGGGCCTAATGGGGAGCTGACAGCCGAACCTAACCCTAAACTGCCGGGCTTGACGGTTTATATTCCTTTTGATGACCTTGAACTTGCCCTGGTGGGCTTGGGCTGCTTTACTCTCGACCAAAGACAAGACCAAGTAGCGGAAACTATTCCTAAAGTGGATGAACTTCTTGTGAATATTGATGCTCTACGCTCAATTGCATATTTCTAACTTCCATCACTACGGAGAGCCAAGCATAAGCGTAATGGCCTCTGGAAACGGAGGTCTTTTGTTATGATACAGTTATGAAAAATGTCGTAATTGTACACGGTTGTCCTTCTAGACCTGAAAATGACCCCGAAAAGAGAACCTATGATAAGCATTGGATGCCCTGGCTTACGAAGCAGCTTACGAATAAAGGAATTAAGGTTGAAATGCCATTGATGCCAAAACCGTGGGCTCCTGTATATGAGGATTTTAAGAAAGTGTTTGAAAAATGCAACGTGGGCGAAGATACAATACTAATAGGGCATAGTTGCGGAGGTGCGTTTCTTGTAAGGTGGCTGGGTGAAACTAAGAAAAAGGTGGCTAAGCTAATCCTGGTAGCGCCATGGAAAATAGCATCTAAAGAAAGTAAGTACAGACCAGCTTTCTATGGTTATGAAATTGATGTATCAATCAAAACACGGATTAAAGAGATAATAATGTTTATTTCTGATGACGAAGCAGAGGAGGGAAAGAAGAGCTTAGACATTTTTTATAAAGCGCTCAATGGAAAAGTTATTGAGCTCCACGCTAAGGGCCATTTTACATTCAAAGATATGGGTACTGAGGAATTCCCTGAACTTCTAGAAGAAATTTTGCTATGACGAGACTCGTCAAGCTCAAGCAAAGCGTTGAGTCTCTATATAAACAGAAACTGGCAACAAGAGACCCTTGGGCCGATTGGCTATATGATAACCATGTCCTAGTAGTAGCTAAATACGCTAAAGAGTTGGCTAAGAAATATAAGGCCAACGTAGAACTTTCTGAAGTCGCAGCGTTGCTACATGACATTGCAGACTATAAGGCGAGCAGAGAAGACCCTAAGCATGAGGAAGAAAGCTTGAAAGCTGCCCGGCAACTCATGAGAGATAATGGATATACAAAAGAGGAAATTGAGCTAGTTGTAGATGATGCAGCCCGATACCATAGCTGTCATGGTAACGAAAGACCAAAAAGTATCGAGGGACTGATACTTGCCACCGCCGACTCCTTAGCTCACCTAAAGACCGATTTCTATGTATTCGCTGCTCACTCACTTGGCCATGAGAGTACTCTAGATGAGGTAAAGCAATGGACCTTAAAGAAGATTGACCGAGACCTCAATAACAAAATCCAATTTGACGAGGAACGTGAAGACGCTCGTGCCGATTATGAGATTATTAAAAACCTGTTCTCTCGCTAGTATTTTCCGTTTTGCTCATGCTTGCATCATGTTAATTATTCGTCTGATGCATTATCCGTCTTTTTCCTTTCAAGCCATCGTAAATTTCCAGCTTTTCTAAATTCAGGGTAGTTTTTAAAGTGCCTTCTAACCTGTGTAATTGCAGGTGCGTCGTCCATACGTTTAAATTCTTCACCTGTAGGAGCTTTACCAGTTCGTTCTATTACGTCAGCAAAAAAATTGACTAAGTCGTCTCTTGTGTATTCTTTCCATACCTTAAAACCCGCCGCTTCTCTCAAAGCATCAATGTCACCATTGAAAGGAGCAAGTACAATATTCGACCCTGGGCCACCGTTATGATAAACATAGTAGTCAATAGTAGATGCACTTGGGCCAGTTACCCCTTTTTTGTATGGTTTTTTGTGTTCCTCTGTTAATGCTGCATCCAGTTCTTTATAGAATCTGATAGAGTCCTCTGCTGTCCAACTTCTACTTTGCTCGATGTTTGCCTGAATTTCGTCTAGAATCTCTAGAATATCTCTGGCCATTTCACTAAAGCTAAATTCTCCTACATCAATGCGCAAAATTTTGTCAGGTGATAATTCCTGAGTTGATGCTGCAGAGGCTTTAATATTGCGCCATAGCTCATCGAGCATGGTTAATCGGTCACAATTTGCTACAAAATCCAACACTTGGACAGAGTCTTTGCCAGGATAAAGGCGTAAACCACGACCTAACTGCTGCAAGAAAACAGTTCTTGACTGTGTGGTGCGCAAAAATACAATCTGATTAGCGTCAGGTACATCCATGCCTTCGTTAAACATATCTACGGTTAAGATGGTGTTGATTTCACCAGCCTTAAATTGTTGAATGTATTTATCTTGCTCCCATTTTGGAAGTTTAGAGTGCAATGGTGCAGCTCCTTCAAAATACTGGGCAAACTCTTCCGCATATTCAATGCTTGGGCAAAAGATAATACGCTTTGGGTTATCTAGTTCCTCGGCTCGCTCTAGAATAATTCGAGCCATCTCTTCATCACGTTGAGGCAAAAAGATGGTGCGGTTAAGTTTTGACTTTGTGAGTCTTTCTTTGATATGACGGTGTCTCGCAACCACTTTTCTGATTGCTTCATCATCCGTGAAAACCCGATAGTCAACGGTAGCCAGCAAACCCCTAGCAATTGCTTCTTCTAGTGGTAATCGGAAGATTTCCTCGCCAAAAATCTCCCGAATATTTTGTAAGTCATGACGGTCTGGCGTTGCAGTAACGCCAACCATAAACTTTGGCTTGAAGTGTCTGAGTGTTGGTTCATAGGTTCGTGCCTTGCCATGGTGGCTTTCATCAACCACAACATAGTCAAATTCATCTTCATTAAAGGCAACTCGCCATTCACGCATGGCTTGAAAGGAAGCAAATAAGCAATCAACTTCGTGATAATCTTTTTCGCCTTCGCCTGTGAAATTACCATAACTATGCCCAGGACCGATGACACGCTCAAAACGCTCTCTCGCTTGGTCTAGAATGTCATTCTGATGGCACAAGAATAGAACTCTTGCATCAGGGTGCTCTTCTAGAAAACGTTTTACATCTGCTGCCAATATTGTGGTCTTACCGAGCCCCGTAGCCATTTGCACCAGTGCACGCTCTTGTCCTCTCACCCTTGCTTCTTGAATTGCATCCAAGCATTCTAGCTGTTCAATTCTTGGTTCTATATCGGGATGTTCAGCAATAACGCCTCTCATGAGCTCAATAGTTGAATTACTAAACGGCAAATCATCAGTCATTAGAGCAAGATTCCCAAGTCGACTTGCGATTGGGGCATTAACAGCTGCTTCTGGGTTGCCTTTTTTAGCCTCTGGTGACATAACTACATTATAGAGGCTTCTTTACTAGAGATTAAGTGCTCATGCTTGCAAAACTTTGAATTTATATAATACTTATTGATTATGAGTATGGATGTTCCTACACCACATGAACCTCTAGTCACAACAGAAATTGAACGTAAGTTTGTTATTAATGCACTGCCCGAAGGGCTTGGCTTAGATAGATTGCCGAGCAAGAAAATATATCAAGGCTACCTATCTAATGCGCCGGAAGCAGCTGTGAGAATAAGGCGCAAGGGAGACCAATATTTCTGGACCTATAAAGGTGCGCCGGAAGGCCATGCAGCCGAGCGGGTAGAACTTGAGTGTGAAATTACTGAATCCCAATTTGATAGGATGTGGCCAGGCACTAGAGGTAGAAGGTTAGAAAAGACACGTTATGAGATACCATACGGCGCCTATACCATTGAGCTTGACGTATTTGAAGGTGATAATGCAGGACATATACTTGCAGAAGTAGAATTTGGTTCAACTTCAGAAGCAGACACCTTCATTCCGCCTCATTGGTTTGGAGCAGACGTTACAGCAGATAAGCGATTCGGCAATTCCAATATTGCTGAAGCTGGCTTTCCAGTATAGTGAATTTCATAACCTGACTGTAATACTTAGTTCTAAGCAAGTCAGCTAGAGAGATCTAAGCATTATGGCTTTTTATCCATTTCAGCACTGATTACTTTCGGAAAAATCAGCACTAAAAGTAATGCAAAGCCTAAAGCACCGACTATCTGCCCGATGAACATAAAATGGACTATATGTACGGCTGAAAGCAGAGCCACCGATGAACCCGCGACCATAATTAGTATGTAGACAAAGGTGTCAAGGACAGGTCTCTTTATTAAAAGCCAGATAGCCAACAGTAATTCGTAACTTAATAGGGCAATACTTACATTGTCATGGATATCTGAAAAGATGACGCCAAAACGACGTGGAAATGTGCTAACGAAAACCACCAATGTAATAGCACTAAGTATGCTCAAGTAACGAGCAAGATATTTGAATTGCCGGCCCATGAGCATAAGCGATTCAGCGGCCAAGTCTATATAGATAATATTTCCTAAAAACGCGATTGTATAGGGTATAACAGTGCCATAATGATTACCGTAATTGCTAACGCCACCGTTGTTAAAAACAACACTTGATGCGATAAAACTACAGAGAATCAGCCAACCGAATAAATTGACCTGGCTAAGCCATAAATACTGTTTAAATTTTTTCACTTAGACTGTCTACCAAGCGCCCATTGGACTGACTGGCTTATCGGTTTGTCGGGACGGTGAATACAGCCCAGCCAACAGCAAGGGCGCCGTTTTCCTGTTTTCAGTTCAGAAACCACACGCTTTACGTGTTCATATCGAGTTTTTTGCTGTTTCACCGTTACTGTCCAACAAATCCACTCATTGCGGGCTAGGGGGGTGATATCTTCCCAGGCGGCAAGTGCTTTAGGCGAAGTCGTCAATGCCTTCTTAAGATCTGCCGGCATTTTATGTACAGTGCCGTCAGCAATTTCCTTCGCGTTCATAAATCTATACTACCTCAGTTCTTGCTATACTAAAACTATGCAGAAAGTAGCTACAAGAGTGTTCGTTTGTGCTTCTATTGTCTTTGGTGTCTTGGGAATTTTAATGGTTTTGACAGGTTCTTTTGATAATGGTTCACAACCATCTGATCTTAGCCGGTTATTTCAAAAGTTACTGATGCTAACAGTTTTTGTCATTTTGCCGTCGTTCGCACTCAGTGTTGCCAGTAAGTATCTAAACGGCAAGTCTTAGAAAAATATTAGCTGCTATTATATGAAACAGTTATGAATGGATTGTCTCCAAGAAATGTAAATAAACTTCCTGAAATCCACAGAGAAATAGTCGCGGCTTATATATTAAGCAAAGATGGCAAAATGCTAATGGGCAAAAAAGACCCAAACAAAGGAGGCGTTTATCCTAACGCTTGGCATATACCTGGGGGAGGACAAGAAAGAAATGAGACATTTGAGGATACCCTGCGGCGCGAAATTAACCAAGAGGTACTAGGTATCAATCTAGAGGCGGCAAAAATTAAGAAACTGGCAGTTAAAAGTAAAGGCGAGTCCCAAAAAACTCTAAAGAGCGGTGAGGTAGTGTGGTGCAAAATGGATTTTAACTACTTCGATATCCGTTTGAACAAAACTTCAGCAGAGCTTAATAAAATACAGCTTCCGGGCGATGACCTAGTTATGCTACGTTGGTTTAGCCCAAAGGAACTATCTGAAATAACACAGATACCGGGAGGCAAAGAAACTATGATGAAAGCGGGATATATTAAAGATGAGTGATTACAGTCTCAATTATTACAAGCAGATCAACGAGGAAGAAGGCGAACAAGCTAGACGCTTAGCCGATATCCTCATTTGGAAGTATGACCCGCAATCAGTTATAGACATTGGGTGCGCCACCGGTCTTTACTTAAAACCATTTCTAGACTTAGGCATCAAAGTTACCGGAGTAGATAACGCCCCTCATGCTATCAGCGATAAAGTACTGCAAATTCCCCGTCAGGCAATCTTGCTTCGTGACATAACAAAACAGTCAATAAAAAAGCGCGCCGATTTAGCTATTTGCTTGGAAGTATTGGAGCACATTCCTGCGCAGGGTGCGCCTGCCGCCATCACCCATCTCATCGAAACGTCTGATACTATTATCTTCTCGGCTGCACAACCAGGTCAGGGAGGCGAGGGTCATATTAATTGCCAGCCCAAAGAATATTGGCAAGGAATTTTTGACGCAAAAGGCTTTAAACGTGACCAAATTGACGAGTTGTATCTAAGAATCATTATAGCCAGCGGTTATCACATGGGCTGGCTCATAAATAATCTTATGGTATTAAAGAAAGCCTAATAGCAAGAAAGCGTATAATAACTAAAAGTAACCATAAGGAGTTTCAATGGACCCGCAAAATCAACCACCAACATCAACACCACCACAAGATACATCGCCTCAGACCCCAACAACGGCACCAGCATCGCCCCAAAAAAAGGGCTATGGTAAGCGTCCGCTCTGGCAATGGATTCTTCTTTATATAGTTGTGGCTGGCGTGGTTTACGCGCTAATTTGGTTCCTGTTCTTGCGCAGTAGTGGCGGCAGCGGATACTAAATCTGCTGGCCAAAACAGCAAAGCGCCCGCTAGGGCGCTTTTTTAATTGCGACATTTTTAACAGCACCAAGCAAATTTTAAAGGTTTAATGCAGTTTAGATTATGAGCTAAAAGTCAAGGAGGTAAGATGACAAAATTTATAACTATCCTGTTCAGCGGCATATTAATTATGACTAGTTTGATAGGGCTAGGCCTACACGATGCCGAGTACTCTTACATTGTTGGATTCAGTAAACCATGGATTGTTGGCAGACTCCTATTGGCGTTTTTCTTGCTATTTCATAACTGGCTGCTACCTATCGGAAAGCAGCTTATTATATGGAGCTTGAGGTTGCTTTCTGTCGCACTGTTTTATTGCGGCCTTAGCAGTCTTTTGTTCGGTAGCCGAGCTTCGGGCCTGTTAATACCTTACATAGACATTGTGCTGCTAATCGAGGGTGGCATTGTGGCTTGCTTGGCCAGCCTTGAGGTACCGGAATACGAACGATCATTCACTAATTTAGCGGTTATAAATCTCTCTTCACTAACGAAACGACGAGTTACTCAAGTAAGTAATAAAACAGCGATCGAGCAGCAGATTGCTATTAGCAATAGTTAATTAAGAGAAATCTAAGTGAGATTTCTCGCTGCTATGGCGGCAAGAAAGGCTACATAATAATGCGACCAAAAACTAATGCCAGAAGGGAAAAGGAATAACATGACACAGGAAGAGGAAGATGTAACAATTGAGGAACTTTTCGCTAACCAAAAGAAGAGAGATAATGTAGCCCGTCAGAAAGACGAAGATAAGTCCGAGGATAGTGAGTCATCCTAACTAAGCCCTAGTCCAGACATAAACCCAGCCAATACCGGCTGGGTTTTTATATCTGGGCTTGTTAAATATCTCGTAGTGGCTAGCCTAACTAAAGGTTAAGCTCAAAATGGTTAGTTATTTGATAGGAGGTTGTTATATATGGCACGTCAACGTAAACCAAAGCAATTTAACACACGAACACTAGTCGACACAGATGGTTTCAGGTGGTGGCTGGAAGAAGATAGAGAGGCTTGGCCACAGCATATATCAGCCCTCAAAGAACAGGGACTTTAGGTGAGTAAAGCGCATAAAGCTGGCGTTTATCAATTAAAATGTCTGCTTAGTTACTCGTAGCGAAGGGCTTCAATAGGGTCTTTGCGCGCCGCCTTGAGGGCCGGCGCTATGCCAAATAACCCCCCGATCAGGCAAGCGCCGCCGATAGTCAAGAGCACGATCCAGAGTGGTATGACCGGCTCCAATGAAGTGGAAAGCCTGATTAAGAAGCTCAGAATATAAGCCGCTACTACGCCTAAAACACCGCCCATCAGACTTAACAAGCCCGCTTCTATCATAAATTGGCTTAGTATTTGATGATTAGTCGCTCCGATGGCCTTTCTTATGCCTACTTCACGGGTGCGTTCAGTAACGGCCACTAACATAACGTTCATTACGCTAATACCACCAATAATTAAAGCAATAATGGCAATGGCGGCCACCGCATTAGTAACCGCATGCAGAAGACCACCGGCCGCAGCGATTTGATCATCTCCTTTCAAAATAGTGAAGTCTTGCTGACCACCATGGGCGTTTAGTAAAGTCGCGTTAAGACGTGCCACAACTTCATCAATTTGCTTGCCGTTACTTGGCTTAGAAAATATCTGATATAAGGGCGGGGTAGCCCCCAATAAGTTTTCGGCAGAACCAAGCGGTAGAAAAATAGCGTGATTGAAGTCAACCGTCAACAGTAGAGGATTAGGCGGAAAATCTTCAAAGATACCTCGCACCAAATAGCTTTGTCCGCGAA
>CAYVSP010000024.1:7846-9231 GCA_964453655.1 uncultured Candidatus Saccharibacteria bacterium | reverse complement strand
AGTCAGCTAACACTTTAGATGAGAGCTATAATTGGTCTCGCAGCGAAGGATTCGGCAAAGAAGCTAAACGGCGCATTATGATTGGAACATATGTGCTGTCCAGCGGGTATTACGATGCATATTATAAAAAAGCGCAGATTGTACGCACTAAATTAATTAGTGAGTTTGACAGTGTGTTTAAAAAAGTCGACTTTTTACTTGGACCGGTGGCGCCGTCAACAGCTTTTAAAATTGGCGAAAATATGAATGACCCATTGCAAATGTATCTACAAGATATTATGACGGTGGCAGCCAGTTTAGTCGGCTTACCGGCAATTAGTGTTCCCTTTGGGCAAAGCAATGGCTTGCCGGTTGGCTTACAGCTCATTGCGCCTCAAGTGCAAGACCATGCTCTACTGGGATTAGCCAAAGCGGTAGAGGAGCTAAGGCTGTGAGTACGCTTAATCTTATTGGAGCTGGCGCGTTGGCGCTAATTCTTATTGTCGGGCTGGCTCTTATCATTAAGCGCTTGCCAAGAAAGCCAAAACAACGCTATTTTGTGGCTCGCTGGAAGGAATTGCAGGCCTTTTGTAAGGATAAGACGACCTGGGCTAAAGCACTGACCGAAGCCGACAAGCTACTAGACAAAGCACTGAAACGGCGTCGTTATAGCGGCAAAAGCATGGGCGAGCGCTTGGTATCGGCTCAAAAAAGTTTTAGCCAGAATGATACTGTCTGGTTTGCCCATAACTTATGTAAAAAAATAGCTGCTAACCCAGATGCAAAGTTACGGCAAACTGATGTTAAACATGCTTTAGTGGGTTTCCGCCAAGCCTTAAGGGATATAGGAGCATTACCTGATGATGAGCCCACAGACGCGAGCTAAATACATTGCCTCTATAGGCATTGAGTGCCATGTACAGCTGAGCACCAAAACTAAATTGTTCTCGGCAGTTGATAATGACGCTCGCAAGGCTGAGCCAAATACGCTTATTAGCCATATAGATTTAGGCATGCCGGGTGCCTTGCCGGTTTTGAACGAAAAGGCTGTTGAGTATGCCGTTCGCATGGCTTTTGCTTTTAACACTGAACCGCAAACCAACAGTTTCTTTGAGCGAAAACATTATTTTTACCCGGATTTACCAAAGGGCTATCAAATAACTCAGCTAAGCCATCCAATTATCAAGGGTGGCTATGTAGTGATTGAGGTTGATGGTAAGGCTAAAAAGGTGCAACTCACGCGTGTTCAACTTGAAGAAGATGCCGGTAAAAACATTCACCCAAGTGGAAAAGATTATAGCTTGGTGGATCTCAATCGTGCCGGGACGCCGCTACTGGAAATCGTATCCGAACCGGATATGCATAGCGCTAAAGAGGCTAGAGCTTATGTTCGTGAGCTATATCTG
>CAYVSP010000024.1:0-7746 GCA_964453655.1 uncultured Candidatus Saccharibacteria bacterium | reverse complement strand
GTGAAAGCCATCGGTTTCTTAGTGGGACAAGTTATGAAAGCCAGCCAAGGCAAGGCTAATCCGGAACTTGCCCAGAAACTGCTCAGAAAACAGCTTGGTGTATAATCAGAACCATGGATAGTGAGACGATTTTGGTTATCATTCTTTCGTGTGCGTTAGCGGTGTTTCTTATTCTTGGTATCATTGCGCTTTTTAAAACTATAAAGATTCTTGATACGATGCAGCGTATAGCTGATAAGGCAGAGCGACTTGCAGAGAGCGCTGAAGCAGTTGGCGAGTTCTTTAAAAAAACCAGCGGCACACTCGCAATTGGCAGGTTTTTTACTAATATGACAGATTTTGTTAAGCGAAAGAGTAAGGAGGAAAAAAGTCGTGGCTAAGAATACAGGCAAATGGGCAATTGGTGCGGTGTTGGCGGGCTTAACCGGCTATATTGCGGGAATATTAACTGCTCCTAAAAGCGGTAAAGAAACTCGCAAAGATATAAAAAAAACTGCCCAGCATACAATGACTCAAGCGGAACGAAAACTAAAAGAGCTTCACAGCCAATTAGCGGTGTTAATAAAGGAAGCCAAAAAGCAGACAGAAGGCTTACAGGCTAAGGCGAAGGTTGAACTGAATAAACTACTGGATAGCGCCGTCGTAGCCAAAGAAAAAGCACGGGCTGTACTGTCGGCACTGCATGAAGGCGACGCTGACGATCGAGACCTTGATAAAGCAGTAAAAGAAGTGAACGATGCCGTAAAACATCTCAAGACCTATCTTCAAAAAAATGGCACAATCACGAAGTAATAAGGATTACGAACAACTCGGCCGGATGCTGGCCAATATTTATGAAAGCGGCTATGTGGACCGTAATGAGGCCTATAAAAATAGTTTTTTAAAAGGACTTATCGGCGGTCTCGCAGGTGTGCTAGGTGCCACTATCCTGATTGCATTGCTACTCTGGATCTTATCTTTTTTTCATGACGTTCCACTTGTAGGGCCATTTGTGGAGCAGGTGAAACATACCGTTCAAGCTAAATAGTAATGTTGTAAAAGTCGCCACTTTGGCCGGCCGGAACACACATAAGCAGTATAATAAGCAGTAATATATGGCAGGTAAAACAACAGAAAAAAATAAACCCCTGGCGCAGGATTTTGTTCATTTACATAATCATACGCAATATAGCCTTTTGGATGGTCTAACTAAAATACCCGCACTAATGGATACGGTTAGCACTATGGGTATGAGCAGCATTGCCATAACTGACCATGGTACTTTATCGGGATTGATTGAATTTTATAAGGAGGCCATTGCGCGCGGTGTAAAGCCGATTCTTGGAATGGAGGCCTATATTGCATCCCGTGGACATGAGGATAAAGATCCATCAAAGGATAAAAACTACTATCACCTTACTCTTCTGGCGATTAACAAAGCCGGCTATGAAAATCTTATGCGGCTCAGTACCATTGCCAATCTCAAAGGTTTCTATTACAAGCCACGTATCGACCATAAGCTGCTCGAGGAACATAATGAAGGACTTATTGTTTTAAGCGGCTGTATTGGCGGTGAAATCAGCGATGCCCTTAGGCAAGGGCAATATGAAGCTGCTAAAAAGTTAGCTAAGTGGTATAAACATGTTTTTGGGGATCGGTTTTATCTCGAAATTCAAGATCATGGCCATCCAAAACATCCTACCCACTGGGAAGAACAAGAGCGAGTCAATCAACAACTGCTGCATCTGAGTAAAGAACTGCATATTCCTGGCGTGGTAACCTGCGATGCTCATTACTTAAAACCTGACGATCAAGAGGCTCACGAAGTTCTGTTGTGCGTGCAAACCGGCTCTTTTTTAAGCGATGAAGGCCGCATGAGCTTGAAGGAGTTCGAGCTTTATGTGACTGACCCTAAGGACATCTTAAAACGCTGGAAAGACTATCCTGAACTTATAACTAACACCAAGGCTATTGCCGACCGAGTCAATCTAGAAATTGAGCTAGGTAAAATTCTAGTACCTAGCTTTCCAGTGCCGAAAGGTGAAAACCCACAGACTTTTCTACATCGGCTTGTCTACCAAGGCTTAGCACGGCGCTTTGTTAACAAAACAGAAGCAGAAGTTTCTCGACTGAGTGTTTCGGCCATCAAAAAATTGCTCAGTGCGGAGGTTAAAGAGAGAGCAGAGTATGAGTTAACGGTTATTGAAAAAATGGGCTTCGAGGGCTACTTTTTGATTGTGCAGGACTTTATTAATTGGGGCAAAGATCGTGGTATCATCTTCGGGCCAGGTAGAGGCAGTGGTGCAGCTTCTATTGTTGCCTATGGGTTGCGTATAACCGAAATTAATCCGCTCGAGTACGGCTTACTGTTTGAGCGCTTTTTGAATCCTGATCGTATATCTATGCCAGACTTTGACATTGATATACAAGATTCACGTCGCGACGAAGTGATTCGCTATTGTGTTGATAAATACGGCGAGCAGCGGGTTGCTAATATAGTTACCTTTGGTCGTATGGCGGCAAGAAACGCTGTACGGGATGTTGCCAGGGTTCTCCAGGTACCTTATGCCGAGGCTGACCGTTTGGCTAAAATGCTGCCACAACCAATTCAGGGCCGGCACATCCCTTTGGCTGAATCACTCAAAAAGGATCCGAACTTGAAGCAGGAATATCAGACAAACGAAAGTTCGCGGCAGGTATTTGACTTGGCAATACAACTAGAGGGCACCATTCGAAGCCATGGTGTGCATGCGGCCGGCGTGGTTATTGCACCGAATGATATCGTGAAATTTACACCCCTTGAAATGGCCCAGAAAGGCGTTGTGGCCACCCAGTATTCGATGGGGCCTATTGATGAGCTCGGACTACTTAAAATTGATTTTCTGGGCCTATCTAACCTAACTATTATCAAGAACGCACTGCGGATTATCCGTCGGGTTTACGATAAAGATATTGATCTAAATGAAGTGCCAAAAGACGATCTAAAAACCTACCAGCTTTTTCAGCGGGGTGACACTACTGGCGTTTTCCAGTTTGAATCAGCCGGCATGAAGCGCTATCTTAAGGAGCTAAAACCGACACGGTTTGATGATCTGGTGGCCATGAATGCTCTATACCGACCAGGCCCAATGCAGGAAATTCCTCGCTTTATAGAAGGAAAGCATAAGCCGATTTCCGTGCGTTACTTACACAGTTCGCTCGAACCTATACTACAGGAAACATACGGCGTTATGGTTTATCAGGAGCAAATTATCAAATTGCTTCAACTGGTAGCGGGTTATACACCGGGAGAGGCTGACTTGGTGCGTAAGGCGATCGGCAAAAAGAAGCGCGACATTATGACGGCTGAAGAGCCTAAATTCATTAGTGGTTGCCTCAAGCAAGGGTTAACGAGAGCTGAGGCAATAAAGCTTTGGGAGCAGATTCAACCCTTTGCTGATTATTCATTTAATAAAGCGCACGCTACTTGTTATGCCCAGATTGCTTTATGGACCGCCTACTTAAAGGCAAATTATCCGGATGCTTTTATGGCCGCACTGATGACCAGTGACTTCGATAACACAGACAGGTTAGCAATTGAGATAAATGAATGTAAGCACATGGGCATCGAAGTCTTACCGCCGGATGTGAATGAATCATTCCTAGAGTTCGCAGTAGTACCGACTAAAAATCAAATCCGCTTCGGGCTAGCCGCTATTAAGAACGTTGGTACAGGCGCTGTTGAGGAAATTCTGCGGGCCCGTGAAGTGGGCCAAGGCTTTAAAAGCATCGAGGACTTTTTTGGCAAGGTTAACACTAGAGTTGTGAATCGAAAAGCCATTGAATGCCTCATTAAGGCTGGAGCGTTTGATCGTTTTTCAGATCGTAGTACTTTGCTGAATAATATGGATACTATCTTAGCCTATGCCTCGCGTTTGCAAAAAGCCAGGATTGAAGGCCAGACTGATTTATTTGGAGGCGCTGAGCAAACAAGCGTGCTTCATAGTAAACTTGAACTTCACACAGCAGAAGTTGAGCTCAATCAGGCAGAGTTATTAAGATGGGAACGGGATTTGCTGGGTATTTACCTATCAAACCATCCACTGGAACAGTTTGAAGAAATTTTAGCTGAGCAAACCATACCACTCAATGAAATTCATGAAGAACATGATGGCAAGCGTGTTACGGTTGGGGGTGCAATAGGTGATGTCCGAGAAATTATGACAAGGAAAGGCCAGAAAATGGCTTTTGTGAAATTAAACGATAGATTGGGCGAAATTGAGTTAGTACTTTTCCCGGGCAGCTACCAGCAACAAGATTTGTGGGTGCGTGATAGAGTTATTATTGCCCAAGGAAAACTAACAGCTCGTGATCGCAGCGGTGCTCGACTAGGCGAAGTGAAAGTTTTGGTTGACGAAGCACGCGAGCTAACCATCGAAGAGGCGGCCCAGTATAAATCTACCGGTAAAAAGGTTGCCTTCCCGAAAGGGCCAGGCGCTAAGGTGGCGCCTCGTAGCGACGACACAAGTTTACCGGCCAGGGTGTACCTTAGACTGAACAGTGGAGAGGATCAAGATCTACTACTCTCTTTAAAACGCACGATTGATGGCTATCAGGGCGATACTGAAGTAGTCCTGGTACTCGGTGAAGATGCCAACAAGCAAATTATCAAATTACCTATGCGTATCAGCAATACGCCGACAGTCTTAGGCGAGCTTCAGACGCTGCTTGGTATAGCAAACGTCAAAGTGAGCTAACGGATTACACCGGCGCTGCGAATTAATAGAACACAGAGTACGACCAAGCTTATTAAAGTCACATCAAACAGCGGGTGGGTTAGAGCAAAATGTTCGGTTTTGGCTACTACCCGTTTTAACTTTAAGCCATGGCGCACAAGTATAATTCCGAGGCTTACGCCAGCAGCTAAAACGAGGAGCGTATTTAACCAGGGCAGGCGTCGGTTGCTGAGTAGCTGCGCAAAAGTAATATTAGAAGTTCTTGGTTCGGGCTGCGCTTGCGTTGTAGCCCCCAAGGTGCTTAAACCAGTAGGTGGACTATTAGTAAGAGTTATACCAGCTGGCAGGCTATCTGTAAGCTGCAGTTGGTTAGGTGCAGCGTACAATGCCACTACAATAGTTTCATTGCCCTGGTTTTGATAGTTGGGGCTGTTGGCAAAGCCGAAACCAGCTTGCGTAAAGGTGGTATCCAGCAAGTTTTCACGATGCGGCGGACTGTTCATCCAGCCTCGGACAGTACCGGCGCTACTCGTAAAGCCGTAAGCCAAGTTTTCACCTGCCTTTTGATATTGATAGCCGACTTTGTCAATAAAAGTCCAGGGTGGATTCCCGTCCGGCGTATTATGTGACCAGTAATTTCGCGCAACCATATCATTGGCTTTTGCTTGAGCGGCCTGATTAAGCTTCTCATTAAGTGTAAATAGGCGTTCGTGATTTGCGCTTCGCTGTTGATTGGTTTCATCTAATAAACTAGCCGTGTCGACATTTGTCGCGTAGGAAAGCACTCCTTGTTTAACTACAGGCATTCCGAAAGCAACGAAGAAAATTGCTATTACAATGGACAGCAAAGGTATATAAGGATAATAAGCTTTTAAAAAGTGTGCTGTCTTTTTTTGGTGGTGGCCGTAGCGTTTTTTGTGATAAGGCTGACCGCGAGTCGCCATAATACCTATAGTATAACTGTTACTGTCTAAAACGCATATGGTATAAAGCCATGGCAGCTGCTTGGACGACATTAAAGGATTCTTTCTTACCAAGCATCGGAATTTCTAATACGTGGTCAACACTCGCCAGCACGTCTGCTTCTATGCCGCTAACCTCGTTTCCAACAATTAGTACTACACGGTCCGGTGTTTTAAATTGTGGCAATGGTTTTGTGCTGGGGCCTTGCTCTAAGGCGGTTATTGCAAAGCCCTTCTTGCGGAGCGCATCAAGTAGACTGTCGGTATCTTCAATATGCTCCCAATTGATGAGTTGCTCAGCCCCTAGAGCCGTCTTATGGATCTGCCGATCTATCTTGTTTGCTAAATGAGGCAAGCGAGGATCGCCGGCTTTTTTTGGAAAAGGCGTGTATCCGCTCAGATATACTTTGGCTATACCGAGCCCTTCAGCCGTCCTTAATAAAGAGCCAACATTGTGGCAGCTGCGCAGGTTATGGGCAATTAAGATAATCCGGCGATTCATAATTCATCTTTCTTATGCTTAAATAAGTACCAATGAGCCAAGATGCTAGAGTTGATGAAGAGCAAGCAACCCAACGGCGTGCCCGTATTCTGGGTTTGAGCTATTTTGACACATCAGCTAATGTTAACAAAACTCTCTACAAGGATTTATTAGCTCTGCCCGAACTCTACAGCCTGCGCGTCATACCTTTAAATACCGATGAGCACCATATCAATTTCGGAGTTACTAATATGACGTCTCAGGCAACAATGAGCAACTTGAGGCAGCGATTTATGGATCAGCGGATTTCCTATTCATTGATCTCAGATACCGGTTTTGGGGACTATATGAAGCTGTATGATCCCCCAAAGGAAGTCAAATACCAAGATATCAGTGTATCTTCTTTTGACCAGCAAATTGGCATTGAAAACGTATCAGCAACCTTGGCTCAGGTACGGGCCGATGATCTTCTGGCTTATTTAGTAAAACAAGCCTACCAACTAAAAGCATCAGATATTCATCTGGAGTGTCAAAAAGAGGCTGTGCGTATCCGCTTTAGGGTTGATGGTGTCTTGCACCCGATTGCACAACTCGCCATCGATAAATATCGCCAACTCGTTTCGGCGATAGCCATAGTTGCGAATGTTTCAACCAACGCGCCTGATGCACAGACTGGGCATATCAACAAAGAATACACCATGGCTAGTGGTGATAAAGTGACCGTTAACTTGCGTGTAGAAACCATTCCGGCTGCCTTTGGCCAGGATGTCGTGATGCGCTTGTTTACGCTCAAACTAGAACTGCTTAATCTAGATAAACTTGGCTTGAGTATTAATGAACGCAAAGTTGTAGACGATATTATTCAACATCCGACAGGGATGGTGTTGGTAGTTGGTCCGACAGGCTCAGGCAAGACCACCACACTTTACTCACTTATTAACACGCTCAATACATCTGAACGGAAAATCGTTACACTCGAAGATCCAATTGAATATTTCATGCCTGGCGTTGTACAAATACCGGTTGAGGGAGACCAGGCAAAAACTGGTTTCGCCGAGAAACTTCGAGCCGTACTACGGCTTGATCCGGACATAGTCATGGTAGGTGAAATTCGTGATCAGGATACGGCCCGAACAGCACTACAGGCTGCCTTAACCGGTCACTTAGTTATGAGTACGTTTCACGCCTATTCGGCCGCTGCTGCTTTGACACGCATGCTTGATGCGGTCGGCATCAATCCATTATTTGCCTCTGCCATGCACCTTGTTATGGCACAGCGCCTAGTTCGGCGCCTAGACGACAAAACAAAGCAACCCTATCAACCCGATGCAGCACTAATTAAACAATTGCAACCAGTTATCGATAGTTTGCCTAAAGCAGTCGAGAAACCTGATCTTAACAAGGTTACGTTTTACCGGTCAGGTAAATCAGCTGAGAATCCCTTTGGCTATCAAGGTCAGCTTGCGCTGCGTGAACAATTACAGATGACACCTGGCGTGCGTCAAATTCTGAGATTGCCTGCTAATGAAGTGACTACCGAAATCATCGAAAAGAAAGCGATTGAAGACGGTATGCTCACCATGTTGCAAGATGGCTTACTGAAGGCTAT
>CAYVSP010000023.1:8500-9875 GCA_964453655.1 uncultured Candidatus Saccharibacteria bacterium | reverse complement strand
TCTTCGCTGTATTCGGCTATGGCAAACCGATTTTCATGCACCCGATAAGCATCTAGTGGTTCGGGAATCACTGCTCTAGATAAATCAATACTACCTTCAATTAGCATAGTAATATAATAAAATATTAATTACACAGCGTCAAGCATTAGCCCTCAAGCCACCTCCTAGGGCCCGTAGTTTCCCGACTATTCCGGCTCTGAAAAACGGATTGGGAGCAATCAGGTGCAAACGAGTCATTGATGCAAAGATAGTCGAGCTTTATTCCTTGAAGTAAATCGAAAGCGAGACAGACCGAAGGGAGTCCTTTGCATCACGTTTGTGCCTGGTATCTGTGAGTAGTCCTGTTTTTCAGTCGCCGGTCGGTTCTTTGTGACACTTTCTTGACGACTCAAGAAAGTGTCACAACATTTGGTTCTTTGGAAAAGAACAATCTAGTCTTTTTGAAAGACCTTAATAAAGTCGTCTTTGTTTTTTTGTATGTTGGCGGCTCGCTATAGGGCACATCAGTTGTTATTGAGGTGCAAACTGATAAAATTAAGAAGCAGAATCGAAATAAACAATGGAAACAGTACTCAATCAAGTAGAACAAAAATATCCAGCTGCCGCTGAACAACTTAGTCAGCTGCCACCTCATTTGATTGAACAAGTCGGCGAGACTGCTTTAGGGCTAAGCCATACAGATATGCATCCTGCTGAAACAGTTAAAGATCAATTTGGTAGGGAATTTCAGAAAATTGACTTTAGCCGTGTTATCACTGATCCTGAGCTTGATATTCAAGATCTTAATCAGGAAACGGTTGAAGCCGCTCAAGCCGGCGAACAGAAGTTGGCAGGAGTTTTGGGTACTAGCTCCGCGCTTTTAAAAGACGCCCATAAGAATTTAGTTGAGCAAGGAGTAGTTTTCGGGGAAAAAGCGGTTGAGACCGATGAAGCCCGCACGGAAAGAGAGACTCAAGAACGAGAAGCCATATATAAAGAAGCTTTGAATATGGCTCTAGAATCGGCGAAAAAAGCTAAAGCCGAAGGTCGAGAAGATATTGAGCTCCAGCTTTTGGAATCACTTATCCTTTTAAGCTATATAAGACCGGCCGAAGATAGAGTACTTTTAAGAAGGGTCGTTCGGGAAGATTTGGCGGAAGGACTTGTTAAAGCCGGCCAGGAATCAGCCAAGCTATTTGTAGATGATGAGTATAAGGGTGTGGCGGATAGGCTACGTAAATCCAGATTTTTATTGGAGTTCGCAACTGGTCAAAAACTGGACTATGATTTTAACCCGACAGGAAAACTTGACCTTACAACACCAGCGCCTATTCCGTTCTTTGATGATATACAGGACATTTTAGCGGTTGTAACTATGCCAGATTCGCCTATCAGC
>CAYVSP010000023.1:0-8400 GCA_964453655.1 uncultured Candidatus Saccharibacteria bacterium | reverse complement strand
TTCTATCGTAGAAGGAAGTGCTACAGAAATTATCGAAAAGCTCATCGTAAATGCCGAAATCGTTGATTATTATGTAAAGGCTTATTCAGATATCCAGTACCCACTCACTACCTTTAAAAATTTGATAAAGTCGCCAGAACTGTCTGATTTACCAGCAGTTGAGGAACGCTTGTTAAGACTCGGACTTCCAAGAGATGTAGCCGAAGAGATGCTTGCCTCGTGGACTACGCACGAGGCCTATATACGAAACTTCTACAGTAGTGAGGAAGACAAATTTAGTTTACCTAAAGAAGCTCCTGACCAAGAAGTATTGGCTAAATTGGCCAAGCAACAATCAGACGCCTTGCAGTTTCAGCTTGATTCTATAGAAGCATACGAGAAAGCTTACGGTCAGGAATCCCTGAATGAGATAATCAATAACTTCGGCATTTATAACTTCGGCAGATATAGACAATTAGAATTATATGAACAAAATCAACGCTGGCTCAGTGGTGAGCCAGTAGGCTCAGTCGTTGTAAATGCACGTTTTGATTGGAACTCATACACCGGTAAGAATCCCGTATTTCAAGATGAGCAAGGTAAAGGAGTATTTATTTTTGAAGCCAATAGCGGCACAGAAACCGCTAGAATCGCAGTGCGAGTTGGCCAAAGAGAGCGTCAGCAAGGCCGCCAACCTGATGTAAAGCGCTTTATAGTGCATGCGCATGGCAATGAAGATGGTATGACTATTGGTACAAGCGGCGAATCAATAGATACTAGAATGTACCGGCAAGCAGCTAGAGATAGAACTAAAATTCCAGGTTCAGAAGTAAATGATTACAAAAAACATCTTGGAGAGAACTTTGAGGTTATATTGCAATCTTGTTCAACTGCCGGGGAAAACGTAGGACCTAATATTGCCACTGTCATGAGTGAGGGACACGACGTTAAGGTTACTGCCTCAAGTGTAACTATATCCGGATTGATTATTCGTAGCGACGGATCAGTCCAATTCAGCACAGGTTTGGCCAACACTGAACCAGTCATAATTCAACCAACAGACTAGCGTTCATTAACCCTAGCAAAGACTTGGATGAAGTCGTCTTCAGTCTTTTGATCGTAGCCAGCCTGTTTTGCGATGGCCGCTAAGTCTTTGTGCTGGAAGGGCAGGGACTCTGTCAGTACGTATTGAACATGTTTTTTATGAGTAAGTTGAGTGAACAGCTGGCGGTACAAATCAAGCCCATCAGGGCCTCCAAAGATGGCAATGCGCGGTTCCATGGCTGCCGCTTCGTTAATATGGTAGTCATCGGGCACATAGGGCAGGTTGGCTAGTAATACGCCGTGAGCAAGCTTACTTGCAGAAAGTAGATTAGATTTTGTAATCAAAATATCGCATTTTAAGCGTTGTTTATTTTTTTTGCATATTTTGATTGCCTCATCATTAAGCTCAAGCATTTCTACTGTTATGGTTGGCAGCTCCAGCTTGGCCGTAATACCCAGCGCCCCTGAGCCGGCACCAACGTCACCCAAGATAAATGGTTGTTTAATTCGCAACGCCTTCAAGAGGTCAATCATGGTTTCTGATTCCGGCCTAGGCTCTAAGACGGCAGGTGTTACCAAAAAGTCGCTTCCGTAGAACTCCACATGTCCACGAACATAAGAAATTGGCATATGAGTAGCCCGAGTGCCAATTTTGGCGTCTAACCTATTTATTTGCGCAACTGTGAGTTCTAGCTCAGGGTGGGCAAGCAGCTGAGCACGATCTTTGTGTAGCTCGTCTTCAAGCAAAATAAGGGTGTCCAATCGGGCAGTGCCAATGCCCGCTTCGCCCAATTTTTGAACAGCTTTTTTAAGCCAAGCTTCAATTGCCATGGCTGACTTGTGAAACAATGTCATCAACAATCGCTTTAATAGCTTGTTCTGCATCGATAGGAGTTGCGCCTTTAGCCACTGCTTCACTCAGGAATGTTTTATACTCGGCCAATATCTCTTTTAGCTGTTTAGGATGTTTGCCAAAAGGGTTGTCTTGACGCGAGGCCAGACGCTTTGCCTGAGTTTCTTTACTGAGTTTAAGCATGAATACCTTATCGAAAAGTATATGAAAATCTGTTTGGTTGGAGGAGCTACCACAGAGAAATAGAGGGTTATTACTAGCTAGCAGCTCTTTTAGGGTTTGTTCATTCCAATTCCAGCTAACTTTAGAAAAGTCGACATACTGCTTAGGATCTACTACGACCGGTTCTCCGGTATGAACATCTTCCCAGCGCGATAAGCCCGGAACTTTGTCACCGTCAAACGCGGTCAATCCTCGCTTTTGCATCTCGACTGCAACTGAGGACTTGCCTGAGCCAGCGTATCCCGTAATTAAGTAATGGCCCATTTTATTCCTTGGTTATGAGTTCATGCTCGTAGGTTTGCAGGGCTTCAATAAGGTCGTCGATTTCGCCGTTCAATGCCCCAGGCAGATTGCTGCGCGAGTAGCCAATGCGGTGGTCGGTAATGCGGTCTTGTGGGAAATTATAAGTCCGGATCTTTTCACTGCGATCGCCCGAACCAATTAGTTTTTTGCGCGCATCGCTCAACTGTTTAGCTTCGTCATCTATCTTTAGCTGCAATAGTCGTGCTCTAAGCACACTCATGGCCTTAGCCTTGTTTTTTATCTGTGATTTTTCATCTTGGTTAGCTACTACTAAACCGCTGGGCAGATGAGTAATGCGCACGGCTGAGTCGGTCGTATTAACAGATTGGCCGCCATGGCCGCCACTACGGAAGACATCAATTCTTAAATCAGCCGGGCTAATCTCAATGTCGGTTTCTTCGGCTTCCGGCATAACGGCGACTGTTACGGTGCTGGTATGAATACGGCCCTGGCTCTCTGTGATCGGGACGCGCTGTACGCGGTGTACGCCAGCCTCAAATTTGAGATTTTTATAAGCATCCTCGCCTTGCACGGCAAAAATAATTTCTTTATAACCGCCGGCTTCAGACGGGCTCTCACTGATAAGCTCTGTCTTAAAACCATGTGTTTCGGCCCAGCGGGCGTACATTCTATATAATTCACCGGCGAACAGGCTGGCTTCATCGCCGCCGGCGGCAGCCCGGATTTCTATAATGCAATCGCGCTCATTGTTTGGGTCTTGGGGAGTCAGTTTTTCTAGCAGTTGCGCTTCGGCCATCTGTAGTTTAGAGTCCGTTTCATCTAATTCCTGTTGAGCAAGTTCGGCTAGCTCATCACCGCTGATGGTGAGCTCCTTTGCCTCGCTATAAGTTCGCTTCAATCTGGCTCTTTCCTCAAATAATGACAAGGTTTCTTCTAAATGGCTAAGCCGTTTTGCCAGCTTTGGGTAATCTTTAGAACTAAAAATAGCTGGATCCTGCAATTTGGCTTGCAAGTCCTTGAGCTCCTTTCTAAGTTCAGTTTCTTTGCTGTCCATGGTTAACTCCAGTATATATTAAGAAAAACACCAGAAACGAACAAAAGTTCTGGTGTTTTGCGGATATCAGTTATTGTTCGGCAGGTTTGCTTACTTTAGGCTTACCGGCGCCAACTTTTTGAGCTTCTGGTTTAGATTCTTTTTTACGTGGCTTTTGCTGGCGAGCAGTGGCTTCCTCACGTTTTTTAGCAGCAGCCGCCGAACGGGCTTTGAATTTATCAACGCGGCCCTCAATATCTACCAGCTTTTCCTGACCGGTAAAGAAAGGATGTGAAGCGCTGGAGATATGAACTCTAACCAACGGGTATTCTGTGCCGTCAAGAGTGATAGTTTCCTCAGTAGCAACGGTAGAACGCGTCAAAAAAGTTGTGTTATCATTAAGATCCTGAAACACAACGGGGCGATAATTATCGGGGTGAAGGTTTTTCTTCATAGGCGGCCAATTATAAGGGGTTGAATAGATAATGTCAATCTGTTAATATAGACATATAACAAATTAAGCAGTTTGGGATAAATTCCTCCTAAATATTATCTGTGCAAGACTATTTAGGCCCCCAAACGAAGACTAAGGAGTATATATGGCAACAACATCTAAAGAAGTAGCGCCCGTTATTAACGAGCAAGAAGAACCAGCGCAAACAAAAACTAAACCTAAAAAGGAAACGGTTGACGTTTCTAACGGAGTAGACATTAAACAGTTATTAGAAGCAGGTGCTCATTTTGGGCATAAAACAAGTCGCTGGCATCCGGGCATGCGTGAGTATATTCATTCTAAGCGCGATGGCAGCCACATAATTGACCTTAATAAGACGGTTGATGGGTTAGAAATTGCGTTGGCCTTTATCACTAAGACGGCCAGTGAAGGCAAGCAGATACTGCTGGTTGGCACCAAACGGCAATCTAAGGACATCATTAAGCAGCTAGCAGATGAAACCGGCATGCCGTTTGTCGTCGAGCGCTGGCTGGGCGGCATGCTCACCAACCAGGCAACTATCAGCGGTCGTATTAAGCATCTAAAAGATCTTGAAACTAAGATGGATAGTGGGGCTTTAGCCGCCAAATATAACAAGCTGGAATTGCAGCGTTTCCAGGAAGAAATCGACCACATGAACTTCATATATGGCGGTATCAAGCACATGGCAGCCAAGCCCGGCGTTGTTTTTGTGTTTGACATCGTGCATGACCATATTCCAGTGCGCGAAGCCCGCAAGCTTAATGTTCCGGTCATTGGCATCGCCGATACTAATGCTGACCCTAGTATGGTGGATTATGTCATTCCATCTAATGACGATGCCATTAAAGCCATCCAGCTGATTGCCGACTATACAAAGCAAGCTATCGAAACCGGCAAAGCAGAGCACCAGAAAAAAGCTCCCAAAACTGAAGAAAAGCCTGAAACAAAAGCAGCTGAAAAGCCAAAAGTAGAAAAAGCAAAGGTAGACGGCTAAGATGACCATAAATATTGAAGACGTTAAACGACTCAAAAGCCTAACCGGGGTTGGCCTGACCGATGCTAAGAAGGCCTTAGAAGACGCTAAAGGTGACTTTGATAAGGCGTTGGGCGAGATGCGTAAGAAGGGCCTGACTAAAGCCGAAAAGCGCGGAGAACGTGAGGCCAGAGCAGGGCTGATAGGTACTTATAACCACGATGGCCGTATTGGTGTGTTAATTGAAGTTAACTGTGAAACTGATTTTGTGGCCCGTAATGAGCTGTTTACTAGCTTAGTTAAAGACTTGAGCATGCACATTGCTGCCAGCGCTCCCGAATTTGTTTCATTTGAAGATGTTGATTCTAGTGTTCTTAAGAAAATCAGAACAGAGTTTGAAGAGCAAGTGAAAGCCCAAGGCAAACCAGAAAACATGGTTGATCAAATAGTTGAAGGCATGATCAAGAAACATTTTGCGGAGCGTTGCTTGCTGGACCAGCCATTTGTCAAAAATCCCGACCAGACGGTTGGCGATTATGTCAAAGAGCATAATGCCAAACTGGGCGAGAATATTGTCGTGAGGCGTTTTAGTCGCATGGTTATTGGGGAATTGGTATAAGCTAGGACTGAGCAATGGAAGTTGGTCATATTGACTTTAGAAGAAGAGCACTCTGTGCATTTTGTTCTTTATATAATGTATGTCCAGAACTCCGTGGAGAAGCGATTGAGGAGCGTGATCTTTACTTAAGGCCGAATAATGGCGTCGAAGTGCCGGTGGATGAAAGTGATATTAATCTTCGACCAGAAGATGCGGGAGTTCAAGAAGTAAATGCACGCGAAGCTATTATTACCTGCCTTAGAGGAAAAAGAGACGGGCAGTGTACAATAAAAGGTATTAAGGTTGAAGAAGTAAATTGACAGATATGAACCCAAACCAATTAGTTGAACAAACCAAGACCAAATTGCAACAGGCGGCTAGTCATTTTTTAGAAGAACTTAAGACTCTTCGCACTGGCAGGGCGCATCCAAGCATGCTGGATAGTGTAGTGGTGGATGCCTATGGCACGCAGATGCCATTGATTCAGGTGGGTAGCGTAACAACACCAGAAGCGCAGCTATTGCAGATTACACCGTTCGATCCATCAAATTTGAGTGCTATTTCTTCGGCAATCCGCGACAATCAAAGCCTTGGCCTTAACCCGATGGATGACGGGCGGGTAGTTCGCATTCAGATTCCGCCATTGAACGAGGAGCGGCGCAAGGATTTTGTGAAGATTTTAGGCGGCAAAGTTGAAGATTGCATGGTGAGTTTGCGTAATACTCGTCACGATGCCCAGAAGGAGTTGGATCAGGCCAAGAAAGACCGTGATATTGGTGAAGATGAGTGGACGCGGACACTCAAACAGATCGATGAAGCCATGAACAAAGCCAAAACAGACGTAGAAGCGGCCGCCAAAGTCAAAGAACAGGAAATTCTAACGATATGAGACACTCATACGCGGTCCAACCGTAACAAACTAAACTGGTATAATTTAAAGACATGTCAATTTTATTGCTTATTTTGGGACTGTTATTGTTTGTTTCTTTAGTAGTGGTACATGAGTTTGGTCATTACATTGCTGCTAGGCGGAGTGGCGTGGAAGTAGAAGAGTTTGGCATTGGCTTTCCACCCAGAGCATGGGCAAAGAAACTAAAGAACAAAACGGTTTTTACATTAAACTGGTTGCCTCTAGGCGGTTTTGTAAAAATGAAAGGCGAACACGACGCAGATCGCAGCCCAGGCAGCTTTGGGGCGGCTAGTACCAAGAATAAGACCAAGATTATGCTGGCCGGTGTACTAATGAATCTACTTGCCGCCTGGATTATCCTTACTTTCTTGGCAGCAGTCGGTATGCCGCGGCTGATTGATAACCAATTTTCGATTACTAGCGATGTGCACATAAGCAGACAAGAGGTTCTAGCCGGCTATATTGAGCCTGGCTCACCGGCGGCGCAGGCTGGATTGCAATCGAGGGACCAACTTATTAGTATTCAAAGCGACAGCGGCACTTATAACCTCAACAGTGCCGACAATCTTCCGCAGACGACCCGTCGTAATGCCGGCAAAGATGTATTACTGACTTATAAGGATGGCAATCAGACCAAGACCGTCAATCTGCAATTACGCGGCGAGCAAGAAGTTGAAGCTAGTAAAAAAACCAATAATCCAAAAGGCTATTTGGGGATTTCCCCTACTGATTATGTGATTCAGCGTTATACCTGGTCAGCGCCAATTGAAGCGTTGGCGATAATGGTACAGTTCACTAAGCTGACGTTTATGGGTCTGGGCCACGCCTTGGCCGGTCTGTTCACGGGCCATGCCGCACAGGCTAGCGCACAGGTCTCCGGACCAGTCGGTATCTTTGTGCTACTTAAAGACGGTAGTTTATTAGGCTATCAATTTATCCTGATGATAATCGCCGTTATCTCTCTCACATTAGCTATTATGAACGTTTTGCCAATCCCGGCTTTAGACGGCGGCCGGTTGTTTGTGATGTTAGCATTCAGGCTCATGAAAAAACCGCTGACACAAACTAAAGAAGAGTGGATTCATGGGACGGGCTTTGCGGCGCTACTCGTCCTGCTGTTGCTTATAACGATTGTGGATGTACGTAGGTTCTTTTAATGGAGGAACCGACCAAAAAAGAGGATAAACCTCAACAACTATTTAGTTGGAGTGCCCCTAAAGCAATATTAGTAACGGTTGCAATATATTTGCTTTCTCAGGTTATTGCTGGCGTGGCCCTTTCAGTCTATCCACATCTAGTCGGTTGGTCGCACACCCAGACTAACCAGTGGTTGAATAGCTCAATCAGCGCTCAATTTTTCTTTGTGCTGCTGGTGGAAGCAATTACACTCGGCTTACTATATCTATTTTTGCGTAAGCATAAAGTCAACTTTCGTTTACTCGAACTAAAATGGCCTCGCTTAAGCGACGTCGGCTACGCTCTAGCCGGTTTCGCGGTTTACTTACCCCTGTATGTGGCCAGTCTAAGTATTATTCAGGCAGTTGTGCCAAAGTTGAATGTAGATCAGAAGCAGCAATTAGGTTTTGAGCACGCCAACGGTCCAGGGCTCGTTTTAGTATTTATTAGTCTGGTGGTTTTACCGCCTCTGGTTGAGGAAATCTTAGTACGGGGCTTTTTATATGGCAGCCTAAAGGCACACTGGCCGAAAATTCATGCCATGATCGTAACCAGTGTTTTATTTGCGGTTGCTCACTTGCAAATCGGTTCCGGCGCATCGCTATTATGGGTGGCGGCTATAGACACCTTCATTCTCTCATTGGTCCTTATTTACTTAAAAGACAAAACAAATAGTCTGGCAGCCTCAATAATGTTGCACATGCTTAAAAACGGCATAGCTTTCTTAAGTTTGTTTATATTTCATCTTAGCTAATGGTAGAATGGCAGTAAGATGTGTGGACTAATGAATCTCCCGCAACCACTCATGCCGGCCCCGCGGCCGTAATATTCTATAATTTGCTGTTTTCTTTATGACAAATTAACAGGGAGATA
>CAYVSP010000022.1:0-13938 GCA_964453655.1 uncultured Candidatus Saccharibacteria bacterium | reverse complement strand
CAAAACTGTCAGTCCTAACCAGAACACAGTTGTAGAGGGGAGTTTGGGGAGGTAGGGTTAAGCAACCAGCAAAATGGTTCTAACCTCGTTCAGTGTGGTGTACCACGTAAATTCTCCACTCTTAGTTATTGATTGTATTCCGTGTATGCTGACATAGATGCTTAAATTACGGCTTGGCATAATTTTGATTATTTTATCCTGGTTTCCGTTTGCGCAGATCTTTCTTTACATCGCTCATAATAATGACAAACTAACCAGCCAGGACGCCTCAAATATCTTCCGCCTGTGTGTTTGGGGTATTCAGATTGTTATTGGTTTTGTTGGTTTATGGTTGGTTGGTCAGCTGGCTATCCGGACTGCAAAACAAGGCGGCTGGAAGCAAACGCCCAAACGTTTATGGCTTCTTTTTTGGCATGGAGCTTAAAACGATTTGATACTTTATCGGATGCTGCCGGTTAGTCTTCACCATATTCCATAGCTTTTTCAAGATTTAAAGCGATAAGTGCTAAATCGGCCAGCTTACTTTCATATACGAGGTAATTAGGCTGCCAAGCAGGCTTAAATTTGCTCTTGAATTGTTCTACTCCTTTCGATGAAAAGCGCTCGCCACTTAGGGTTTTGGCTATGGTAAGAATCGGCCCTTTGGCTTTGGCGAAAGGCACAAAACCCAGATCAAAAGTTTTATAAGCTTTAGTCTCATCCGCTAGCGCCTGAATTGTCCTGTAGAGCAAATAAGGCATTGCATTATTAACGTCCGGTAAGTGTCTTAACAAATCGACGGTGATTATCTCGGACAGATTGAACTGAGGCAACTGATTTGTAAATGCCAGAACATTGCCAGACTCATCTTTCAAATAGTGAATTATGGATTTCTGCAAGTAATTTTCATCAAAATGACCAAGTGCAAAGCCATGCTCTGAGCGCCCTGCTTTGGTGAGCCAGGCATCAGAGACGGTTTTGAGCTGTCTTATAAATTTATGAGAGTGTGGCGGCAATGAGCGCTCATATTTGTAGCCACCTTTTTCAGCGCGGTTTCGTTGCCACCGCCACCATTTGTCGTTAACAGTACCAGTAAGAAATTCATCGATATTTATAAGCGCGCTAGAACCTATTTGTAGGCTCTGAAAGCCAGCTGCCAGGTACATTTCTAAATTCTGTTCATACACCGGCAAGAAGCATGGTTTCAATCTTCGGCTTTTGGTCCAGACTATAAAATTATCAAGAGTCGCCACTCTGTTATTAGATATTGGATCAGCTAGGGCAAAAACGACTGATCCAACTGATTTATAGGCCACAAAACCGGCACCGTCTACTTGCCAGAAATAATCTTTATCAGCCGGCCAGAGTTTAAAATAATCTTCTGATGATTCAGAAAAACGTTGCAGAAGTTGTTCAACCCGAAAATAATTGCGGCCTGACGAGCGTAAGGGCTTATAGGGCTTGAATAAGATCCATAAAACACTGGCGATACTGCCAACCAGGAAAACCGAGATAGTGTGAGCCAATAAAGCACTACGAAGATGGGAGTGAGAAGTAATATCAGACCGGGTAACGTAGTCGAAAAAGTTATCTAAAGAACGGGCAGCAATAACAGAAGCTTTGTTATCACGATCAAGTGCCAACAAAGCCATCAAAACGGCAACCAGCAAACCGCCCACCATAAAGTACAAATCGCGCAGCCGTATACGCCAAGTGATCGGTACAACACCTCGACTAAAGTCATCACGCAGCACAAAAAGCCCGCAGAAAGTAACTAAATATAACAGCATAAGTGAAGGGTTGGGTGAAACTACTGAGTATTTCAGAGTCTCAATCCCCGATATTACTAAAAAGATTTGTCTGGCTCGTAGTTCGCCGCGGGCCAGGTGACGACTTATGTAAATCAGCACAACCCCGATAATTACACCATGTTGCGCTAGCCAAGCACTATCACCAACAAAGTAAAGCCCTTTGATTTTACCTAAGAGGTGAATGTGGGCAAGACTGATTAGGATAGCTAATATGCCGTTCAAAAAAGCCCATGCGGCCGCTAGCTGTTTTGCAATTTTTAGCTCAACCGGTTGAGTTTTAAAACTAACTCCCACCACAAAATCACGGTAGAACCAAGCCAGCCAAACTATGATTGACGTTTGATAAACAAACTGCGAAACGGTATTAAAATGATCGTGATTGGCCAGTTGACTAACGAACAACACCCCGTAACCGATTTGGAGTAAAACATAAAAGATAGAAACAATTTTCTTGCGTAGCCAAGCATCGTAAACTGTTAGTCCAAAAATCGCCGCCGCCGTAATAATGGTTTCGACAGCATGTAGCACAAAGCTTAACGAGACATATTCAGTGCAACTGACGCCAACGCTGTGACAAGTAGTTGCCAGAATTGGGTCCAAACATAGTCCAATAGCGGTTATGAATAACGTCCAGCTAACAATTTTATTGCTTGGGCGTCTCAAGAGACCATAGGCGACTAACAGCAATAAAATTCCTGCTAACAAGTCGGTTATTCGGAAAAGCCAAGAGTAGGGTTGCGCCAAAGTTTCGTACTGGCTGATAAGTGATGTTCTATACGACAGATTTGAGTTCAAGTAGGGCGCCCATAGCCAGCCGGTACCCAGCAACAGAAAGGCCAGTTGCCATGCAACCACACGTCCTCGAGTAGTTAAATTCACTTATACAATTGTACTAGACGAAGCATTTGCGAAATTCAAAGCTACAAGTTATCAGCCTTTTAGGACGTGGTATGTAGCAGCTAGCTTATCAAGCGTTGTTTAAGCAAGGGAAATCCGTATAATCCCCTCTTGGAAGGGTCGCATAGTCTGGTCTAGTGCGCCGCTCTCGATGCCAGTCAAGCTGCATAGCTTGACCAAGTAGCGACCTGATAAAATCTAAATCAGGTCGCGTCAAAGCGGTTTGGAGGAGTGGCCGAGTGGTTGAAGGCGCTGCTCTCGAAAAGCAGTATAGAAGCAATTCTATCGCGAGTTCGAATCTCGCCTCCTCCGCCACGTCCGAACTAACCCCAACCCCGCCCGAAATTTTAGCAATCAAGTAGCTAAAATTTGGCGGGATCTTGTGTTGTTCCTCCTCTTCTGAGCCAAGAATCCCCTCTTGGCTCAGGCTACAATGGTCCGTTAGAAGCAATAAAAGGGTAAAATAGATGCATGAGCGACTCAATTTTTACTAAGATTATCAAAGGTGACATTCCCAGCCATAAAATTTATGAGGACGATAAAACGATTGCGTTTTTAGACATAGAACCTTATACCTACGGGCACACTCTAGTGGTACCAAAGGAACAAGTCGATCACTTATGGGATATCAACGACGAACTGTATCAACATCTTATGACTGTGGCCAAAAAAGTAGCGAATCGCCAACGCGAAGTACTGAAACCAAAAAGGGTGGGTATTGTGCTGGAAGGATTCGCTGTGCCACATGCTCACGTGCATGTTTTTCCGATGAGCGAAGGCTTGGAAGCTACAATCGAACACACAGTTAGCAAACCTTCAGATGATCAACTAGCAGAAATGGCTAAAAAGCTAGCTTTTTAGCGTAGAATAAACGAATGGCTTCAGATTTGATGGTAGGCTTTTTAACCGGTCTTGGTACTGGCGCTTGGGTATACAACAAGTCTTACAAATCCAATGGCGGTAACACCAAAAATTCACTCATTCTCGGTGCTTCAGCCGCGTTAGGTACATTAATTTTGGTTACTACACTGCTTGGCATTTTTTGGAAAAAATAGCTATTGACTAGCCATTTAGTACCATTTTTCTTGGCTGTCTAAGCTTAAACTAGTATCATAGTGCTATGGATGAGAAAGGGCTGGGTCAGCGCCTGCAAGAGGCCAGGCAAGTTGCTAAATTAACACAGCAAGAGCTTTGCCACCGCGCTGGACTGAGCTACTCAACATTAGCCAAAATCGAGCGTGGTGCTATTAAAGCGCCGTCAATTTTTACGATTCAACAAATTGCAGCTGTGCTGCAGGTACCATTGGACGATTTACTTGGTACCCCTTCCCTGCCAGCCACACAGCCTAAAAAGCGCAGCAAAAGCGGCGTGCGTTTCGTTTATTTTGATATCAACGGCTGTTTGGTGAAATTTTTCCATGGTGCCTTCATGCAGTTGGCTAAGGATACAGGGGCAGCGGCTGACATTATTGAGACCGCTTTCTGGCACTACAATGATTTAGCCTGCCGGGGAGAAATGAGCGTAGCTGAGTTCAATCAAGCGCTGGCGAAAAAGCTAGGGGTGGACGCGCTGGATTGGCAGAAATATTACTTTGAGGCCATCGACCCGATTCCGGAGATGCACGAACTGCTTAAGTGGGCAAGCGAACACTACCATGTGGGTTTGCTGTCTAACATAATGCCCGGCTTTATCGATATGATGCGCCAAAAAGGACTTATCCCTAATATTCACTACACAGCTATCATTGACTCCTCAGAAATTGGCGCCATCAAACCAGAAAAAGAGATTTATGAGTCGGCTCAGGCAAAAGCGGACTGTGATCCCTCCGAAGTATTGTTGGTAGACGATTCACGGACCAACCTTATGGCTGCCGAGCACATGGGCTGGCACGTGTTGTGGTTTGACGACTTCCGGCCGGCAGAGAGCGCCGAGCGCGTCCGTAGCTCTCTAGAACCCGAAACTTAGCCCACGATTTACTAGCCAAATTGCTTATAAATAGTTTTTAGCTTTTCTAATTGTTCCATGGCTTCAGCGAGCTGTTGTTTGGTTTCTGCAACTAGGTGCTTAGGGGCTTTATCAATGTAGGCTTTATTAGCCAAACGGCCTTTAAGCTGCTTGATAAGCTGCTCTTGTTCGCCTTGTTGAGCCTTAAGTTCTTTCAAATAGTTCGCAACAGTTTTAGGATCAACATCAAGCCAGCTCTCATGTTTCGTTTGGGTCAATTTGACACCTTGTCCCACATCAGCTCCAGTAACCTGTTGCAGGCCAGCCAACTGCTTTATTAGCGATGCGTTTTCATGCATGAACTGATCATCGGCAAAATGTAAATTGAGCTTGGGGGCATGCATCAGGCTTTTAATGGTGCGGATTTCCGTTACGATTACGCGTATTTCCTCAAACTGTGCCGCTTGAGGAGTATTTCCCTTCTCTGTAACCGGCCAGCTACTGGTTATCAACAAGCCATCTTTGCCTAGCTGCTGCCAAATAGCCTCAGTAACAAATGGGGCGAACGGATGGGCGAGCTTAAGAATGGTCTCAAGTCCATGGCTCAGTACTTCCCTATTCACTTCCACTTTCGATGCTTCAATGTACCAATCGGCAAACTCGTCCCACAGCAAATGATAAAGCGTATCGTAGGCTTCGGCGAAGCGAAATTTATCCAAATCCTGAGCAATCTTCTCTATTGATTGTTGTAATTTTGTCAATATCCAATGATCGGCTATGTTTTTTGGGTGTGGAGTCTCGCTAACCTCTTCATCGCCTATTTTTTCCTGAATAAAACGTGCCACGTTCCACAGTTTGTTACAGAAATTCCGGCCGCCTTCAATTTTAGCTTGGTCGTAACCGCGGTTGACAGCCGGTGCCCGTCCGGCAATAAGTCCCATGCGCATAGCGTCCGAACCAAACTTTTCAATAACCGGCAAAGGATCAATCACATTGCCTAATGATTTGCTCATTTTGGAGCCATCCTCGGCCATTACATAGCCGTGAATATAGACAGCCTTGAAAGGAACTTTGCCTGTAACGTAAAGCCCCAGCATAACCATGCGCGACACCCACGGATAGAGGATCTCACCGCCGGTTTCCATCAAACTCAAGGGGTAGAAATTTTTATAGTCAGAGTTATCGGGATACTCCAAAGTAGCGTACGGCCAGGAGCTGCTACTAAACCAAGTGTCAAAAACGTCCGGGTCGCGGCGATAAGTTTTGCCATCTATATGAAGGGTCTCTAATTCAACCCGGTCATCATAAATCCAGTCATCGGGCTCATTAACATTTTGGAAGGCCGGAATCGGAATGCCCCAGGCAATTTGACGGCTAATGTTCCAATCCTTGAGCCCCTCCAAGTAGCGGATTAACTGGTCTTGTTTTGCCGCAGGATAAAAGGTGATTTCACCGGCTCTAAGGTGCTTGATAGCTTTTTTGGCCAACGGCTGCATGTCGACAAACCACTGTTCGCGTAATAGCGGCTGGATGACATTACCGCATTTATAACAATGACCGACGCTGTGGATGATTTCTTCGGTTTTGCCTAGGAAGCCTTGTTTTTCTAGATCAGCCACCACTTTTTTGCGCGCTTCTTCAGCACTCATGCCGCGGTAGGCTTCGCCTGCTTCATGCGTCATTTTACCCTCATGGTCAATGACTGAAATCATCGGTAAATCATGTCGCTGAGCAGCGTCATAGTCGTTCGGGTCATGGGCTGGCGTTATCTTAACAGCGCCAGTACCAAATTCACGGTCCACGAATTCGTCAGCAATGATCGGGATTTCTCTATTTGTCAGAGGTAATTTGATGGTTTTGCCAACAAATTTTTGGTAGCGCGGATCGTCTGGATGCACGGCTACAGCTGTATCGCCCAACATGGTTTCCGGGCGAGTCGTAGCCACCACCACTTCCCCGCTGCCATCAGTCAGCGGATAACGGATGTGCCACAAATGACCCTTGACTTCTTTGTAAGTAACTTCAATATCAGCAAAGCCGGTGCCGTGGAAGGTGCAGAAATTAACCAGCCTCTCGCCTCTGTAAATCAGTCCTTCGTCCCACATTTTTTTAAACGTCGCGTAGGCTCTACTGACAATTTTTTTATCAAGCGTGAAGGTGTAGCGGCTCCAATCAGCGCTGGCGCCGAGCTTGCGGAACTGTGTTTCATAATTCTTTTTATTCTCGTCAACAAATTTCCAGATTTGATCATAAAGCTCTTCTCTGGTGAAATCAAAGCGACTCTTCCCTGCCTTGGCCAACTGTTTTTCGTAAACAGCCTGGGTTTCAAAACCGGCATGATCGGCACCGGGCAGAAATAAGGTAGCTTTGCCTCTCAATCTGTTATAACGTACGGCTATATCCTCAAGGTCCAGAGTTATGGCCGTGCCGATGTGGATGTTGGCATTGGCGTTTGGAGGCGGCATGACAAGACTGAAATAATCATTAGTATCTCTATTGATTGGTTTAAAAGCGCCCTTCTCTTCCCAGAGCTTATAAATACGCTCCTCGTGTTCAGACGGCTCGTATACCTTACTCAGTTTCATGCTGACCATCATACCACCTCTGTATTAAAACCACAAAACAGGGGTAGATTTCATGTGAAATTGAGAACTAATCTCAAGAGTTTTCACCTGAAAACCCTCCATTTAATGCTCAAATTAAAGACATCTGATTTATTTTTGGTGCGATCCGGTTAGCTAGCCGGATAGTCCTCACATGTTTGTTTTTGCATAACCATTATACCACAACAGGGGTAGAGAACTTGTTCGCCACCAGAGCAGAGCGGAGTAATCGGTAATCGGATTATGGAGCTTCTACCACTGGTGAGTGGATTGACAAAACACTAAATATTTACTATAATATCATTATATGAATATTCCTTTGTTGGAGAGCGAACACAACATAGACTATGAATCTAGTTACCTCAATAGAGGTGCTCGCGGTGGTGAAGATTGGAAGCTTAGAAGCCTCACTGGTGAAGGCGGCTATATATTTCACAATTACACACGTTATCCTAACGGTACTGAAGAGGGGGATGAATATATCGACTTTTGGGAAAACTCATTAACTGAAGCAGCACTTCATCTGCATGATGGAGTTATGCGTGCTAATGCACAACGAGAAGACCTGGAAGATATTAACCAGCCCCCAAAGGTTATCTTCATTACAGCCACCAGAGCCGTACCGTACGCTTTTGCAATTAAACAATTCTGGCGAGAAGCTTACCCGGATGAACCAGCTCCAGCCTTTAAAGTTATTGATTCGAGCGATCGTCGTTTTGGTCCCTCTGCGTCAGACGAAATTCGACATAGCGCAGATGAAAAAGAAGTATCAAAACTCCAAGAAGTGGGAAGTAAATATGGCTTTGATAATGTAGCTGTTTTTGATGAATTTGCTAATAGTGGACATACTCTTAAAACTACTGAGGCTCTACTAAAAAGAGCAGGCTTTAAAGACGTAAACTGTATTTGGGGCAGATTTGGCGATCCATACGCCTGGCTTTTACCTGATGATGAATTGCCTATTATAAGGGAAAATAGTGTGCAATCCGACTACAAAGAACTTAGGGAAGTGGTTTGGAACGCAGGGCAAGCCAGCAGAGCGTTAATTAAAGATATGAAGATGGTGGGCCATTACATGGCTGTTGAAGCAAGAAAGCGCGGATATATTAAATAAGCCTACATAGATAAATTTGGGGCGATTTCGAGAGAGTAGGGGTCGGCGGCTGGTTGTTTTAGCTTAGCTTTTAAAGAGCCAAGAGTGGCAACCATGGCGCCATTATCAGTGCAGAGCTTTTTATCGGTATAAGATATGGGTAGGGGCAAGCGCTTTGATAATTCTTCACGCAAAGCTGTGCTACTGGCGACGCCACCTCCGATAACCACGCTTTTGGGCTGGAATTCTTCATAAGCCAGTACTGTCTTATCTACCACGGTTTCCATGGCTACACGCTGGAAACTGGCACACAAGTCGGCCTTCTGACGCGCTGAGAGCCGCTCTGGCAGCTTTGAAGAGGGAAACGTGAAATCTTCACCGACTAAGCCCTGTGCAGCCCTTAGAACAGCAGTTTTCACGCCTGAGAAACTGAAGTCATACTTGCCGGCGAGTTTTGCTTTGGGAAAACTGAATGCAAACGGATCGCCTTTCTTGGCGGCTTGCTCAATAGACGGGCCGCCAGGGTAGGGTAGGCCAGTAATTTTAGCAACCTTATCAAACGCTTCACCGATGGCATCATCATGGGTTTGTCCGAGCAATTTGTACTTAAAGTGGTCGTACCAGATGACCAACTGAGAATGACCTCCAGAAACAATCAGGCCAAGCATTGGGAACTTAGGGTGTTCTTCAGGTAGTACGTAATCCTTTAGCGTAGTTTTGGTTAGGAAGTTTACATAGATGTGGCCTTCTACGTGGTTAATCGCATAGAGCGGTTTTTTCTTAATAATCGCCAGCGTACGAGCTGTCAAAACACCAATTAACAGCGAACCGCCAAGCCCAGCACCGTATGTTACGGCTATACCATCAATGTCATTCCAGCTGCATTTAGCTTGCACCAGAGCCTGCTCAATAACGGGCATGATGGCTTCAATGTGACTGCGGGCGGCAATTTCCGGCACTACACCACCGTAGGCTTTATGCAAATCCATACTTGAGAGCACTACGTTCGAAAGCAACCGCTTACCGTTCTCAACTACGGCTGCAGCAGTCTCATCGCAACTAGTCTCAATCCCTAAAATTTTCACGACAGAAACAGTATACTTGAGTCCATGGGTTTTAGAACGGTCGCCAAGAAGTTTATTCCTAAAAGTCTTTTTCCTAAAATTGAACCTTATGGCCATCTGGCTGAAGCGGTACTGTTCAATACCTTAAATGGTTTTCCGGCCCGCAACCTGAAAGTTATCGGCGTGACCGGTACTAATGGTAAGACCAGTACCTGCTTTTTAGTTCATCGAATGCTTCATGAAGCTGGCTACAAGGTCGGCCTAAACACTACAGTAGCTTATGGCGTGGGCGAAGACATCCGGCCGCAGATGCATCACATGACCAATGTTACCGTGCCGGAACTGATGCAGCGGCTCAAATGGTTCAAATCACAGAAGATCGAGTGGCTGGTGCTGGAAACGACTAGTCATGCGTTGGCACAAAACAGGGTGTGGGGGGTGCCGTATTCTGTAGCCGTCATGACTAATATTACTCATGAACATTTGCAGTTTCATGGTACGTTTGACCGCTATTTGGCGGCTAAAGTCAAACTGTTCAGACTAACTAATCGTAATAAGAACGGCTTGAGGGTTGGCATTATTAACGCCGAAGATCCCAATGCTAACGCTTTTGCTAAGGCCATTGCAAAACCAATCACTTATGGAGTGGGGAAGGGTAATATTCAAGCAACTGATGTACGGCTTTTGCCGGACAAAGTCAGCTACACCGCCAAGGCAAATGATGAAACTTATAATATAACTTGCCAATTGCCGGGCAGCTTTAACGTATCAAATTCGCTCGCCGCTGTGGCCGTCGGGCGAGCTGTGGGCCTAAACAGGCAGCAGATAGAACAAGGTATTGCTGCTCTGGAGGGTGTTGAGGGCCGGATGACCAAGATTGACGAGGGGCAGGACTTCGATGTCATTGTCGATTATGCCCATACGCCAGATAGCTTTGAAAAACTTTTTTCTGATGTGCGGCCAATGGTAAAGGGCAAAATCATTGCGCTTTTTGGCAGTCTAGGCGGCGGCGATAAGGGAAAAAGGCCGCTGCAAGGTGAGATTGCCGGTAAGTATGCTGATGAAGTTATTCTGACTCAAGAAGACGATCGTCAAGAAAATCCCGAACAAATTATGAATGACATGGCGGTTGGTGTAGAAAAAGCTGGCAAGGTGCGCGATAAGGATCTGTTCTTAATTCACGACCGAACCGAAGCCATTAAGTTCGCCTTTAATCAAGCCAATAAGGACGACATGGTGCTGCTACTTGGTAAAGGGCACGAAAAAACTCAAGAAGACGCCCAAGGTGAACATCCGTGGGACGAGACTAGCATCGCTAAGCAAGAACTAAAAAAGCTATTAACTACGTAGTTCTAGAGTTAAACACTTTACCCCACCGCCAGATTTCTGATATTCGGTGATGGGGGTGGGGTAGACGGTCATGCCGCGATTGCGATAGGCACGAATAAGCGTGTTAGTGCCTTCGGGTAAGACGATATTCTGGCCGTCGCTCATGGCATTTAAGCCGTAAACTAGTGCATCGTAGTCCGTTGCCTCAATAACATTCGGTACAATTTCGTGAATTTTCTTGAGCGATTCTTCGCTAAAGGCTTTAGGCCATAAGGCCACAGTGTCTGAGCTGACAATAGTTAGGCAAGTATCCAGATGATAAAACCGCTCATCAACTAAGTGGATATCAATAATACGTTTGCCGAAAAAGTCACTAAGCTCATGATGGCTTTGAATGTCACTCCTGAAACCATATCCGCCGAAGATAATGTCATTCCATACCAACGCGTCGCCTTCGCCTTCAAAATCATGGACAGGCATTAAAATTTCTTTGTAGCCGGCACTATCGAACCATTTGCGGAAACACTCAGTTTCTGGCTGACGCTGTGGGTAACGAAAGCGAGGCAGAGCCACTTTGCCATCAATTACCAACGCACCATTGGCGGTGAATACCATATCCGGCAGTTTCTTGACTGGTTCAATAAGCTGTACGTCCCAGCCAAGCGTTTCAGTGTAAATTTTGTATAGTTTTTGCCATTGTTGGGCAGCAAGCTTGGTGTCTACCTGATTAGCGGTGTTCATCCAAGGGTTTATTTCATATTCGATGTCAAAATGTGTGGGAGCACACATCAGGATAGTTTTTGACATAAGAAGTATTATAACAAGGAGAAGCGCTAGTGTTTATGGTTGTAAAATAAGTGTAAAAGTGCTATAATACTTCCAATGGAACCATCTATTCCTTTTCAAGAATCACGCGAACCACTTCAAGTCTCGGCAGACCCTTTTCTTGAAATGTTACCTTTGCTTTTATCTGAAGGTGCACCAGAGCTTCCTGAACCAACATATAATGACTTAGATTTAACGGCTCAGAAACGTTACCTTGAACTTACTCAGCAAGTAAAACAGCTCGCTGAAGCAGGCAAATATGCAACTGGAAGTGATGTTTTGATTCTTGTTTCAGATGTCGGCGTCAATATTGTTGAGACTACAGTGGAAGGAGTTGAGGAACCATTAATTCATTACGATTATTTTGTCTCTGAAGAAGAACGAGATGAACATTTACGGGCAGCCGGCAATATTCAGCACCAAATTCAACAGATAACGAACGGTGGTGTAGACACAAAAATTGAAATCGCAAGCATAGAAACTATTGATGCAGCCCTAAAAGATACAAACATCGCACATATTATTTTTATTGGCCATGCCAATCGTTCTAATTTAGCTGTTGAACCCGAAGTTGATTTTCAATGGGACCAGCCGACTAAACCAATAACTCACCTTAAGAAAAGCTTTGGAGTTTTTGGCTGCAGCGAGGAGCACGAAGAGGGACCGCTTCCACGTGTTGGGCTTTCAGTTTTAGCTCCAGCCGGAATACTTTATGGTATTCCCACGGAGTTTTTTGAGGAAGGAACACCTTATGATTTTGGCCAGCTTGTACGTTTGCCAAACAATGTATTAGACGGCACACCTATAGATTCTCTTCGTGCGGCCTAAGTGCTGATGTGGCTTGACAGAGTTTTAGGTTTTCAGCTACTATTACTGCTACAAGTTAGCACTCTCATGCTTAAAGTGCTAACACTAACCTGAAGTTAAGAAGTTAAGAGGAGGAAGCCAATGGCTTTAAATATACAACCACTCGCTGATTACGTTGTAGCCCAATCTGAAGAGGCGGCTACCAAGACCGCTAGCGGTCTGTATCTACCCGATCAAGCTCAGGAAAAACCGAAAGTTGCTAAAGTGTTGGCAGTCGGGAAGCAGGTTGGCCAAATCAAAGTTGGCGACCGCGTTATTTATAAAGGCTACAGTACCACTGAAGTAAAAGTTGAAGGCGAAGATTATATTCTCATAAAAGAAGAAGATATCTTAGCGACCGTTAAATAAGGAGTAACTACATGGCCAAGAAAGTTTTTTACGATGATGACGCCAGGCGGCGCGTACTAGGCGGCGCTCAATTATTATATGATGCTGTTAAGACAACCATGGGGCCTAAGGGTCGCAACGTGGTCTTAAGCAAATCCTATGGCAGCCCGACGGTTACACACGATGGTGTAACAGTAGCCAAAGACGTTGAGTTAGCTGATGTTGACGATGAGACGCTGGGTTATAAAGTCGGTGCTGAGCTTATCAAGCAAGCTGCCACCAAAATGAATGATGTAGCCGGTGACGGCACCACTACAGTAACAGTCCTGACCTATCACATTTTGAACGAAGCCAATCGTTTGATTGCGGCGGGACACAACCCGATGCAGCTACGCAAAGGACTTGAAGCAGCCGCCCAAGACGTTCTGGCTAAATTACATAACCATTCCGAGGATATTAAGAGCAACAAGCAACGGGTGGCCGAAGTGGCTACTATCAGTGCCGGTGACCCGGAAATTGGCAACCTGATTGCTGATGTTATAGACCAAGTCGGCAAAGACGGCGTAGTCACCGTTGAAGAAGGGCAGGGCTTAGCGCTTGAAAGTGAAGTGGTGGAAGGATTTACCTTTGACCGTGGTTTTGTGAGCCCTTATATGGTGACAGATGCTGCCCGCATGGAAGCCGTTGCCGACAAGCCCTCAGTCGTAATTACTGATAAGAAAATCAGCTCCATACAAGAATTCTTACCTTTGTTAGAAAAATTGGCCCAAGCCGGCAAAAAAGACCTGGTGTTGATTGCTGAAGAGGTTGAAGGTGAAGCGCTTGGCACGTTTGTGCTTAACAAGCTTAAGGGCGTCTTCAATACCATCGCCGTTAAAGCACCAGCCTTCGGCGATCGCCGCAAGGAAATCCTGGAAGATATCGCTATTTTGACCGGTGGACAGATCATTACTGAAGAACGAGGCATGACCTTTGAAAATGTTGAGCTAGATGTGGTTGGCAATGCCCGTAAAGTTATTGTCGACAAAGACAACACCACCATAATTGAAGGCGGTGGCGCTGCCAAAGAAGTCAAAGAGCGCATTGCGCAGATCAATAGCCAGATTGCAGTTGCAACCAGTGAGTATGACAGGGAAAACTTAGAGAAACGGCGCGCGGCGCTGTCTGGCAAAGTTGCTGTCATTAAGGTTGGCGGAGC
>CAYVSP010000021.1:11150-14716 GCA_964453655.1 uncultured Candidatus Saccharibacteria bacterium | reverse complement strand
TTATCCACACCCATGCCTATGATTTTTTGACTTGACGGTAAACCCGTGGTACGGTAAGGCCAGAAAGTGTACCTAAATAAACACTTAAGATGAGAGATTTTACAGATGGCAGATGTACCAGATAAGCAAATAAAACGCTTACGGGCTTTAATAGAAGAAGCCGAAACTAGTTTGGCAGCAGCTAAAGAGCTGCTGGTTAGCCTTGTAGGTGAGGATCCAACTGTTGTTGCTACAACTAAAGATGAAAACATTGGTAAGGTTATCGAAGGCGTATTTGATGGCCAAAATATGGTTGGTTCTGATGGAAAGACATACCCAGTGCCGGCAAACTACGCCAGTAAATCAAAATTGGTTCAAGGTGATATATTAAAGCTCACCATAGCAGATGATGGCGCTTTCCTGTACAAGCAAATTGGCCCCATTCCGCGTAAACAGATAGTAGGCGCATTGGAACAAAAGGATGGCCACTATTTTGTGAATGTCGGCAGCAAGCAATACCGCGTACTACTGGCAAGCGTGACATATTTCAAGGCAAAACCGGGCGATCAAGTCAGTGTAAATATTCCAGAAGACGATGCGTCCGCCGAATGGGCAGCGCTCGAAGCTGCGCTTTAGCCTGCAGCCACATAAAACAACAGTCAAAGAGTTCCTTAACGGGTATAATAGTTAGTTACCATGGGGAAGGCGCTTTACCGGAAATATCGTTCGAAATCGCTTGCTGAAGTGGTAGGTCAAGAGCATATTACTCGAACACTCGAGACAGCCCTTAAGAACGGCCAAATCAGCCATGCTTACTTATTTACCGGACCAAAGGGAGTTGGCAAAACGAGCATAGCCCGTATTCTGGCACATGCCGTTAACGGGTTGCCTTATGATGGCGAAACTAATCACATAGATATCATTGAGATTGACGCCGCTAGCAATCGGCGGATTGAAGAAATACGAGACCTGCGTGAGAAGATTCACGTTACTCCAACTAGTGCTAAGTATAAGATTTATATTATTGATGAAGTTCACATGTTGACAAGGGAAGCTTTTAACGCACTCCTAAAAACCCTCGAGGAACCGCCAGCGCATACAATCTTTATTCTTGCAACGACTGAGGCACATAAATTACCCGACACAATCGTCAGCCGCACCCAGCGTTTCAACTTTAAGCCAATCGGCCCCGAGCAGCAAATCACTCATTTAAAGACTATAGCCGACAAGGAAAAAATCAACATTAGCAATGACGCGCTTCAGTTAATTGCGCAGCACAGCTCAGGTAGCTTCCGAGATAGTATAAGTCTGCTCGATCAAGCAAGTAATTTAGGTAAAAAAATCGAGTTGAAGGACGTCGAAGAGTTACTAGGTATAGCACCCGAGCAGGCCATTGATAATCTTGAAACAGCCTTAGGCAAAAGTTCAGTTGAGGAACTAGTACTGGTGCTGCAAGATCTTAAAGAGCATGGTTTTCAAGCAACCTCTATCGCCAAACAGCTAGCTGCCCGTTTGCGACAAGAACTACTTACCGGCAATAGTAGTGCCCTGACGCCTCATGAAATTACCAGTTTGCTGGGAAAACTACTACAAGTCCCCAGCGCTCATGATCCTGATTCGTTCCTCGAGCTAATCTTTATAAGCCTGGTCGTTGGCCATGGACATTTATCAAGAGCTGCAAAGGTATTAACAAAAGACCTGCCTACTGAAAAGCCGAAAAATGCGACTACTCCTCAAGACACTGCCCTGCCAGTACCAAAACAAGAAGTTAAGCAAACAACCAGAACTTACGATTCAGCGCAACAGGCTTGGCCAAGTGTTTTACAAGTGCTGAAGCAAAGACATAATACCCTATACAGCGTAGTGCGTATGGCAGAACCTGTCTGGGAAGGAAATAATCTAACCCTAAAATTTGCCTTTCCGTTTCATCAAAAGAGGCTGGAAGAAAGTAAGAATAAGCAGCTACTGCTGGATATATTCTTTGAGGTCAGCCGACAAAACATCAAATTAATTTCCGTTGTAGATAAAAAAGTTGAAGTGCCCGCGCCGCCCGTTGAAGCTAATGCCGGAGAACATCTAGACACCATAAGCAATATATTTGGCAACGCCGAGCTGATAGACTAAGTAACACCATGGACAGCGAGGGAGCACGAGTACCACCACAGAATACAGACGCCGAAGCGAGTTTGCTCGGCGCTCTCTTGATAGACTCCGATGCCATCGTAAAAATAGCAGACGCTGTATTAGCCGATGACTTTTATGATGAACGCCATCGTCGTATCTTTGCCGCCATCAACCAGTTATATGAGAAACATAGCCCGGTAGACGTACTGACTTTATCAGATCAATTAAAAGCCGAAGGATTGCTGGAAATGGTTGGTGGCGCGGCTTATTTAACTGAGCTCACCAATTTTGTACCGACGGCTGCACATGCTGAACAATACGCCGATATTGTCGCCCAAAAGGCGCTCAGGCGACGCCTTATTAAGATATCAGGCAACATCGCAGAGCTAGGCTATGACGAAGCTAGAAACATGCGTGAACTTATTGAGGAAGCAGAGAGCCGGCTATTTGAAGTAAGCCAGCGCCATGTCAGGCATGACATAACTAGTTTAGAAGCAATCTTAACCGAGAGTTTTGACCGCCTTGATGAACTCCACAAAGATAAGGGTAAATTGCGTGGCGTCCCGACTGGTTTTAAGGATTTAGATCAAATTTTGGCTGGCTTACAGCGTTCAGACCTATTTATACTGGCCGCCCGCCCTTCAATTGGTAAAACAGCCTTGGCGCTTAATATTGCGCACAATGTAGCTTTAAAGGCTGAGCTGCCGGTTTTACTCTTTAGCTTGGAAATGAGTAAAGAACAACTGGTTGACCGCATGCTTGCCATGGAATCGGGCGTTGATGCCTGGGCGCTACGCACCGGTAACCTCAACGACAGTGACTTTGAAAAAATCGGTCAAGCTATGGGCAGCCTCAGCGAGGCCCAGATATATATAGATGATACGCCAAGCTTAACGATTAGTGACGTCCGTACTAAAGCCCGCCGCGAGGCTCACCAAAGGCCTTTAGGTCTTATCATAGTCGATTACTTGCAGCTAATGAGTGGAGGCTCACGTTTCGGCGGCGATGGTAATCGTGTACAGGAAATTTCTGAGATATCGCGTGGCTTAAAAGGAATCGCCCGCGAATTGAATGTGCCCCTCATGGCATTGAGTCAACTAAGCCGTTCAGTCGAAAGTCGCAGCCCTCAAATCCCGCAACTAGCCGACTTGCGTGAGTCTGGTTCGATTGAACAAGACGCTGATGTGGTTGCTTTTATTTATCGCGAGGAATACTACAACCCGGAAACAGATCGTAAAAACATTACTGACATCTTTATCAAAAAACACCGTAACGGTCCCGTCGGCAACGTGGAACTTTACTTCGACAGAGAAAAACAACGCTTTCGCACGCTTGACATCAAGCATGCTGAACCATTTGCAAATGTGTAGGTAAGAGTCTTAGCGCTAATGCTATATACTTATTCACTAGAGTATGGCAGGTCTACGTAGATTCTTATTTAATTCATCTCGTTCATTGTTGTT
>CAYVSP010000021.1:0-11050 GCA_964453655.1 uncultured Candidatus Saccharibacteria bacterium | reverse complement strand
AGAGTATGGCAGGTCTACGTAGATTCTTATTTAATTCATCTCGTTCATTGTTGTTATACGGGCTAGTTGCCCTAGGAGCCTTGGTTCTGCTCGGCTTTCGATTGGGTTCTGTGCCTTCCGGTGTTAGTCCAGCCGAATTAAGCGCTTTCCAAGCGGCGCATAGCTGGCAAGCTATTCTTAATCAGCCGTTCTTCTGGCCTCATAAACTAGTTTTACTTGGGCTTCAATCATTTGGCATAAACTCGTTGGTCGCCTACCGCGCAACCAGTGTGTCTTGGGCTCTTTTAATAACGTTGCTTTTCTTTAGCCTCATTAAAAAATGGTACGACACAACCACGGCAGTTCTCGGCACACTTCTTTTTACATGCTCAACCTGGTTTTTAATTACAGCCCGCGCGATTACGCCGGAAATTATGCAAGCCAGTATATTAGTTGGTGTTACGGCAGGAGTGTGGCTCAAGTATGGACGAGGCCGTAATAGTCCAGTCATTTTGGCGGTATTTGCTGCTGCTCTTTTTTGTTATGTGCCGGGAATGATATGGTTGTTAATCGGCGTTGTCTTGTGGCAGTGGGGTACTATCAGAACAGCGCTTGCTGAAGCCTCGGCGTTCGCGCTTGTTCTGACCAGTTTATTTTTCTTATTACTGGTAGCACCGCTTATTCTAGCAACCGTGCGAGATCCGTCTTTATTGCACCAATTGTTTGGCTTTCCTGTGCATATTCCCCAATGGCAAGCTGGATTGAAAAGCCTTATGGCAGTTCCAGCCTCATTATTTATTCGCAGCCCGTTAAATCCGGGGCACTGGCTAGGCCGTTTGCCTCTTTTAGACGTGTTCAGCTTAACCATGTTTTTGCTTGGCCTCTACAGCCTATACTACCGCCTGCAACTTGACCGAAACAAACTGTTAATTGGTGCAGGCCTAATCATCACTGTGCTTATAGCGCTTAGCGGGACTACAACACTTACCATGCTCTTGCCGCTTGTATATATAGTCATCGCCGCCGGCTTAAACTTTATGTTACGCCAGTGGATGACCATTTTTCCGCGCAATCCCTTAGCTAGAAGCGTCGGCTTAGGTTTAATAATTTTGGCAGTCGTCGTGTCCTGTTTGTATCAAGCTGGTCGTTACTACATTGCCTGGCAGCATACACCATCAACCAAGCAAATCTATAGTCATACACTGTAGCTTGCTTCTCTGTTACAATAATAGATTAGAGAGGAGCAATATTATATGAGTCGGTTTGATCAAGCCAAAATGCTATTGAAGGTAAAAAAACTTCAAAAAGAACTACAGAAGATGATAATCGTAAGCGAACAGGGGGATGGTGCCGTTAAGGTGGAAATCACGGGCGAGCAAAAAATTAAGCGCATTCATATTGAACCTGAATACATTGATTTAGAAGATATTGGCCAACTAGAAAGATGGATTGAGGATGCTGTTAAGGATGCAATCCAGCAAAGCCAGAAGGTTGCTGCCGAGAAGATGCAACCAATGATGGGAGCACTAGGCGATCTAGGTCTATAGTCCTCTCATGAATGTTCTACCTTCAGCTCTTCTTGAACTAGTGGAGGCTTTTGGGGCGTTGCCTGGTGTGGGGCCGCGCACCGCCGAACGCTACGCCTACTATTTATTGAAGGCTCAGCCTGGGCTGGCAAGCCATTTGGCCGAAACTGCGACCAAGCTCCACGACGGTATAGCGTACTGTCAGAAGACTTTCGCCTTAGTTGAGAAAGGTCAAAAATTATCCCCGCTTTATACGGACCCAAGACGGGATAAAAAACTGGTGGCAATCGTCGCTGAGCCATTCGACATAGTGGCCTTAGAGAAGACGGGGCAATTTAGCGGAACCTATCATGTCCTAGGAGGATTAATTTCACCGATTGATGGAGTCGGTCCAGATAATTTGCATATAAACGAACTGCTTAAAAGAATTGATGAAGACAAGGTCAAGGAAATCATCTTGGCTACCAATGCAAGCGTTGAAGGCGAGTCAACTGCTCTTTATATCCAAAAACAGATTGGCAAGCGTAAAGTCAAAATAACGCGGCTGGCGCGTGGCTTGCCTATAGGGCTCGACCTTGAATATGCTGATCAGATTACTTTAACTCGCGCATTAGAGGGCAGACAGCTGTTATGACAGACACACAAATAACCAAAATCAACGAACTCATTACTGACGCAAAACACATCGTCATACTACAGGCTGATAATCCGGATGCCGACAGCTTGGCTAGTGCCCTAGCGCTGGAACAGATATTACACGAGCTTGGCAAGGAGCCATTTTTATACTGCGGCCTTGAAATCCCAACCTACCTGCACTACTTACAAGGCTGGGATAGAGTCAGCAAGGAACTACCAACCAAATTTGACCTATCAATTATTGTCGATACCAGCGCCGACAGCTTACTAGGCTCGTTAGAAGCGTCGAGGCAAAAACAATGGGTCGCGCTTAAGCCGTGCATCGTAATTGACCACCATGAAGTTGAAGCCACCATACCCTTTGCGACAGTCGTCTGGAACAAACCGGCCGTGGCTACGGGGGAAGTTATTCATGAACTGGCTCAAGCCTTAGACTGGCGCATTAACCAAATAGCAGCCGAGATGCTGGCGGCCTCTATCATGGCTGATAGTTTGGGCTTAAGCAGTGAGGGCGTCACCTATCGTAGCGTGGAAGTACTGGCCGAGCTAGTTAAAGCTGGCGTAAGCCTGGCTAAGTTAGAAGGCCGACGGCGTGAACTGATGCGAAAGTCGCCTGAACTACTTCGTTATAAAGGTGAACTTTTACAGCGTATTGAGTATGTTGCCGATAATCGAATTGCTATGGTTACTATTCCTTGGGAAGAAATTGAGAAGTACAGCCCGCTTTATAATCCGCCTATGCTAGTCATGGACGATATGCGCAACTCCGAAAATACTGATGTGGCTATTGCCTTTAAACTCTACTCCGACCATTTAACGGCTAAAATCCGCTGCAACTATCAAAAGGGCATTGCAGCTAAACTAGCCGAGCACTTTGGTGGCGGCGGACATCCATATGCTAGTGGCTTTAAGATTACCGACAATCGGCCTTTTGCAGAAATAAAAGCCGAAACCATTAGGATAGCAGCTAAGCTACTTGATAAACTTGAAACAGAGAAACCCAAATGAAGCTATACAATACACCGGCTAAAAAAATCGAGGATATAAGACCGCTTAAGGCACCGACGGTTACTGTTTACACTTGTGGCCCAACAGTATATGACTACCCGCACATTGGAAATTGGTTCACTTTTATCCGCTATGATGTACTGATTCGAGCTTTAAAGGTTGCCGACTACAAGCCTGACTGGATCATGAATATTACGGATGTTGGTCATTTAATCAGCGATGCGGACGAAGGCGAGGACAAGCTCGAAAAAGGCGCGCGGCGCGAAGGAAAAAGCGCCTGGGACATAGCTAAGTTTTATGGTGATTATTTTATCAGTGGCTTAGAACGCCTCAATATCACTAAGCCTGACAAACTACCGCAGGCTACCGACCACATCAAGGAACAGATCGATTTAATAAGTAAGCTGGAATCTAAAGGCTACACCTATGCTATTTCAGACGGAATCTATTATGATACATCTAAATTTTCGGCATATGCAGCTTTTGCACACCTTAATCTAGACGAACAAGAGGCCGGTAAAAGAGTTAGCCTTAACCCGGAGAAGCGAAACGCTTCAGACTTTGCCCTTTGGAAACTTTCTCCTAAAGACCATAAAAGAGACATGGAATGGGGTAGTCCGTGGGGCAAGGGCTTTCCTGGCTGGCATATTGAATGTAGCGCAATGAGCCTAAAGTATCTTGGCGAAACTCTGGATTTGCATGGCGGCGGCATAGACCATATTCCAGTCCATCACACTAATGAAATTGCACAAAGCGAAGCAGCAACCGGCAAACCCTTTGTGCAGCATTGGTTCCACAGCAACTTTATTTTGGTTAACGGCAAAAAGATGGCTAAATCGGCGGGTACTTTTGTGACCTTGGAAGATATCGAGAAGCATGGCTATTCGCTAGAAGCTTTCCGTCTACTAGTCTTGGAGTCACATTATAGAAGCGAAGCAGAGTTCAGCTGGGAGAATCTTGAAGCCGCCCAAAATCGTCTTAAAAAACTGCAGGCTATGGCCGATCTACGCTGGCAAACTGCAGATATTAAGTCTGGAATAACAGAGGCCAGCTTAAACACTTATCAGTCAAATATAAAATCAGCTATTGAGAATGATTTAAATACACCGCAAGCCTTAGCCGAGCTAAGTAAGCTGGCCGAAAAAGTTATAACTAGCGGCATCATGCATGCAAGCCAGCCAAAATTTGTAGAATTATTAGCCTGGATTGATGGCGCTTTAGGCCTGCGCTTAAGCCAACGAGCGGACATAACTGCCGCAGAGAAACAGCTTGTCTTAAAACGTGAGGCAGCCAGAATAGCACAGGATTATCAAGAAGCAGATCAATTGCGCAAACAATTATATAAACAAGGAATCAGCGTCCGGGATACTGAGCTAGGGCCTATTTGGAACCGTCTGTAGGAACCGGTTCAAGCAGTTTTCTTCGTTCAAGAAAATCCAAAGCAAGTATCCTAATGCAGCCAGCGATAGGAATGGCCACTAAACCGCCTATAAGACCGTTGAAGCTGACGCCAATGATAACCGACATAAATACCAGTAAAGGGGACATGTCTGTATTGTTGGCTTGAAGACGCGGCTGAATAACATAGTTTTCAATCTGCTGATAGAGGATATAGTAGGCTAGGATAATAATGGCAGCGAGTGGTGAATGGAAAAGGGTAATCGTCGTCACTATGACCGCACCAATACTATGGCCAACTAACGGAATTAACCCGCAAATAAACACTACGAACATTAGAGCTATAGGATAACTGACGTTCAGAATCACTAGCGGAATAAATATAAGGATGGCCGCCAGTGTAGCTAGTAGTAGCTGGCCATTGGTGTAACCTCTCACAACCCGGTACATATCGCGCGCCAAGCTTTCAATGTGTCCCTGCTTGTGGTCGGGAATCAATCTTTTAGCAAACTCAAGCCAACTGGGACCTTCAATTAACATCATAAAGGTAAGTACTAAAACGGTCAGTACGGCAAAAATACTACTAGTAATTCGGGTAAAGGTGCTGACGGCAGAGCTAGTAATATTATCGAGTCGCGAAGATAACTGGCCGGATAGTTTATTGACTTGTCCTTCAAGGTTGTAGCGGCGCACAAGTCGACCAAGTGATGAGTCTTGGCCACGAACATCCTCCACCAACTGCGGAGCCTGTTGAATGAATACATCGGTTTGACGCACTATTGGCGGAACAATACTAACCAAAAAGGCGGTTAGCAAAGCTATGATAGCCAAAAATGAAAACGCAGTGGCCAAGACACGGCTGCCGCGCTTTTTACCCGGGATACGCTGAGCTAGCCAATGGACCGGCGCATTGAGTGCCAAGGTTAAAAAGAAAGCCAAAAAAATTAAGGTAAAGGCATGCGATGCTCGTCGCAATCCAACAAGTAAAAGGAAGGATAGAGTTATCAATATCACGACGCGGACAACGGTACCGTTAGAAACCGTAACTTCAACTGAGTCTTTTTTGGTTTTGAATATAGAAAACATGTTAATTATTATCGCACGTTAATACTTAAGCGCAATCCTCAAGCTTTCGCCTTAACACTGAGTTTAAGTAAATTATGGACTGCGGCCGGCAGTAAATTAGTGGTTGAAGCGTTATATTCAACCGTACCGATTGCTTGGGACTTGATGCGAGAAGGCACTTCGATCACGTCAGAATAGATGACATGCAGGTGCTGTTTGGTATGTTGATAATTAAGGTAACGATTTGAGCGCAAGGGCACATGAACTAGCGGAAGAGAAACATGTGCTCTACAGTTATCAAATGTTGTAAGCTCAGCCATCGTTCTAAAGTGTGTTCTAGTATCGTTGAGACGCCATAGCCTTACTTCCTGGTCAATGATTGCAGTGGATTTTAATTTAGCAATCCGCTCATAATACTTTCTAAGAATAAACCGGTCAAAACAGAGATATTTTACAAATAGTGCCGGCACTGACATTGATAAAGCTCGACCTCCAAAACGATAGCTAAAGCGCTTTCTTGGACTGAGCTTTATATCATCAGACCGAGTAAAACCACCAACGCTAATCAGCACGTCAACTTTTCTCGCCAGATCAGGACTACGCTCGAGCATTCGTGTAACCACTACAAACCCGAAGGCGATACCTACAATTATCACCCGTTTGCGCTTATAGCGGAGTTTTATAAAAGCTGCCAGGTAATCTGCTAAATTATCCAGAGTCGGGGTGCGACCAATCCTATAGAAACTTTGCATGCCACCAAAACCCGGCAGGTCTGGTATGGTAACTGAGCCATAGCGGCTAAGTTCCAGTGCAAGCGGCCACCACTTCTCTAACGAACCATGATGCCCATAGATCGCTAAAACCTCTGACTTTCTAGTTTGATGTGGCAAGGCAAGCATTCGACCTTGCAGGCCATTTATAAGCAAAGGTACTATAAAGTCAGCAGCGTCCAGTGTGGTTTTTTTGGCCATTGTTGGTGTAACTCTAAGATAAAAGTCTCTTATGAGCAAGCATAAGAAGCGAGCATAGCTAAAAATAGTCGAAACGGCTATTATTGGTATTGTATTTATGAAAAATAAACTGGTTTTGCTAGTATTTACTTTCTTTCTCGTTGCGGCTGGCGTTTTGTGGTGGGGTCATAAGCATGCGTACATAAAAAACACTGTGTCGTCGACCTCAACCAGCAAACCATCTACCGCCAAAGCCACAAGCCCACAATCGCCAAGCTTTAACAAACAGCTGTATCCCATAAATCAAGCTGGTAGCCTATGGTGGGTTGTGAATAAACAACGCCCCTTGAGCCCGACAAACTATGCGCCGGCTGACCTCGTGGCGGTAGGCAATGGACAGACTATGCGTAAGGATGCAGCCGCAGCCTTTACTAGTATGCTGGCGAGTGCCAAACAAGTTGGCTATAACCTATCGCCTGAAAGCGGTTACCGGTCCTATGCAACACAAACTACTGTATATAATCGTGAGATCCAAAGCTTCGGCCAAGCCAAGGCAGACACTGAAAGCGCACGGCCAGGCTATAGCGAACACCAGACCGGCTGGGCTGTAGATATCGGCTCCACCGGCTGTTATGAAGACTGTTTTGGCAAAACTGCCGCGGCCCAGTGGCTAGTGACAAATGCCTACAAGTCCGGCTTTATACTTAGGTACCCTGATAATAAAGCTGCCATTACCGGCTATCGCAATGAACCATGGCACTTCCGCTACGTCGGCAAAGAATTAGCTGCCGAAATGCAAAAGACTGGACAGGTTATGGAGGAGTTTTTCGGATTGCCGCCAGCCCCTACTTATTGACTGACTAGAGGGTGAGATAGCCGCCAACCACGTGTGGGCGGCGGCAAGTCCTGGCTGAGATTTAAGGGTACTATTTTTGTAGTACTGCCTGACTGAAGTGTGACTTTTCCAACTGTTGTACCCATGTACGCTGGCGCCGAGAGTTGCTGCAGCTCTATGCTAACTACCGGTTTATTGCCAGCCCAAGTTAGCAACGAGACATCTTGACTAGCGATAGCGCTGGCTTGTGCCTGCCATGGCGCCTTATATAAGGCAATTACTTGGCTCTTCTTTACGACTGTCGTTATCTGAAAATTTGGTGTAACTGAACTTAGTAGGGCTAGCGTGTCACGCATAGCCATCGGCAAGTCCTTGCTGCCCACCACCGCGCCGATTATCGTTGCTTTTTGGTTGTTAGGATAATTATGGGTAGCCGAAAACAACAAGCACCCGCCTGCTTCGCTGGTATTGCCGGTCTTAATGCCATTAATGTCTTTTTGCCCAAGCAATAAATTAACGTTATGGATCTCGCCGGCCACAGGTATAGTGGCCGTCTTCTGATTTACGATTTCTGTAATTATGGGCTGCGAGGCAGCAGCTTGTCCAAGCAGTACTAAGTCGTGCGGCGTGCTAGTTGTTTGGGGCGAGAAGCCGCTTTCATCGGCAATATGGGTCTGCTTTAGGCCAAGCGACGTAGTCAAGCCTTCAGCATAACTGATATAAGCATCGACAGAGCCAAAGGCCCACTTGGATAGCGTAAAGGCCATATTATTGGCAGAAGGAAGCAGCATTGCCTGAAGGGCTTGATATTCGCTAATTTGCTCCCCGAAGTTGATAGGCACTACTGAGCCGCCTTTAGCAACATAGTCACGATAGGCTTGGACATCGGACTGATCAATAGTCAGCATAGGCCCTTGCTCGCCAATTTGAAGCGGTTTTTGCTTTAGCACGGCAAGGGCAGTGATTATCTTGGCCACGCTGGCAATAGGGGCCGGTGTCTGTGCACCAGATTCGGCTAACACGCCAAAGCCAACTGCACCAAAAGCAGCTTGACCGCTGGCTGGCCACTTAATCGGGGTAGGAGTTGAGGCTGTGGCGTTGAGAGGCAAAGTTTTGGCGCTCACCTTTGGTATTGGCCTAATCATTGCCACAGCAATATAGCTAGTGACTAACACTATTATTATCAAGATAGCAAAACCGCCGCTCAGTCTTTTTTTGTGGCCAAGTTTACGAAGTTGATACGGCTCTATAACGCGCATGCTTATATTAGTATACCGTTTGGATGCCTGTGCATAAAACCCCTTGACAACCTCTGGAAGCGAGCGCACACTAATACCAGAAGTTTTAATTTTACACAAAAAAAGAAGATAATATGTCGCTCACACTAGATGCTTCACCACAAAGTGGACCAAGTCAAGAAGCTGTATTCACTGCAGTTCCATTAGCAGAACAAGATAGGGTAAAGAGAGTTATCGCCTTAATGGATAGATTTTTTAGTCCAGACGCTGACCTACGTGACGAACTAGATAAGGATATGCATCCTATACAAGCTGATCGACGCCGGGGTGAAATAGTTAAATATAAACTGGGAAGTGGGGCAGTTGTTCGTAGCGTTGAGATACCATTAGACCATTACGAAGAGGCAGTACCTGGCACACACGATGCCCTCGCACTAAGTATTCGGGCCTATCCGAACGGCGAGCTTGAGACTGAAAAACACCGATTTGCATGGCTGATACTACCTAATGGCCAAAGAATTAATGCCGGTCGTCAGCCCGAGCAAGAATTAGATCATGGAGACTTTAGATTTCTAGAAGTTTTGTCAGAAAAAATGCAAACCGTAGAAGCATAGATTGAGCCATAGTCTATTTTGCGTTAAAATCTACTCTGTTTTTAATTAATCACCCAAATAAACTAAGGAGTCGGCTGAGTCGACTCAACTGTTTAGTTTGGTGAGAGGAGAAACACACCGTAAAATGAGTTTTGTGGTAAAAGCCGCAAATAAGTAAAACGTACGTTTGATGATGGGGAGTGGCCAAGTGGTAAGGCACCAGTTTTTGGTACTGGCATTCGGGGGTTCGAATCCCTCCTCCCCAGCCAAGCAGGATTTAAGACGTCATATCACTAATACTTTAAACAGGCTCAGGCGTTGGTTCCCTGAATAGAACTGCAGCATCCGCTATCGTATTGCGCGATAAACCAAGCTCACTAATTGCCAGAATCATATGCTTATAGCCAAGAGCTTGATTTATAACACAAGCCTTCGGAAATGAACCGTAGCCACTAATCAGGCTGGGTAGCAGGTTAGCTTCTAGAAAAGTCGGCGTGCCTTGATCATCTAAGCGAATATCTATGCGCCCGTAATCACGTGCCCCCAAGACTTTAAAAACCTCTAGAGCCAACCCCTTTACGGAGTAGGCTATAGCTTGGTCGGTAACTCCAATGGCTTGTTCGGCATTGGCCGATTTTACTTGATCACTCAGAATGCGTATACCGTTTTGGCCTGATGGCGCAATTAATTCTAGGGGCATCGCCAAGAGTTCAGACGATAATTGATCTTTTAGTATTGCGACACTGAATTCGCGGCCCGATAGATAGCGTTCAATCAATGAGTCGGCTCCAAAATTAGTTGCCAGCGAACTGACTTTAGCCTTCAACTCATTAAAGTTATTAACCACAGACTGAGGGTCAACCCCAAGCCCGCCGCCTCGGTTAGTCGGCTTTACGAACAAAGGATAGGGCAGCGTTATATTGCTTTGTTTCAAGAGTTCATTTTGCCTGACAACATGATGCGCAGAAGTTGCTAAACCGGCAGCGTGCACGCTTTGTTTGGCAAGTGTTTTATCGGCGTCATACTCATGAGCAATCTGGGCTGATCCAGTATAAGCAATGCCGCAATCATCAAGAAAGGTTGTTATCCAAACGCCGGCCGGGTCTTGTGGGCCCAAAAGTGGGTCCCTAGGCACAAACTTCATGCCTAAAAATACTAAATCGGGTCTTTTGAAAGCTAACGCTTCAAGATCATCAACTGTATCAACAACGGTGACTCCAACTTCGCTGTAGTGGGCTGATAAAACGTTGTATATAGCGTCGCATGACTGCTGGCTCATCGAGCTCAACCAGGTCTTGTTGGAGCGCACTATCTCAATGTGCTTAGTTTTTTTTATAAACATATTGTCCGTTCTGGTTAAATTTTGATGTTGCTCAACTAGTTTAGGTCAGCCGGGTATTAGTAGGCTTTTCGAAAGCCGCCACCACCGGAACGATCCTCTTGAGGTCGAGCCTGATTCACAACTATTGAGCGTCCACTGACGTCTTTGCCATTTAGTTCTTTAATAGCATTCTGCCCTTCTTTGACATCGTCCATCTCAACAAAGCCGAATCCTTTGGACTGGCCGGTATCTCTATCTTTAATGACTACCGCACTCGCAACCTTACCTTGCTCGGCAAAGAGCTTCTCTAGATCTTGATCTGTAACACTGTAAGCCAGTCCGCCTACATATAGTTTCATTGCCATGTTTTTATTCCTTCTTTTAGCTTAATATCGCTCGCGCTTATTAATTGCTTACCGCGATGATATTGAGTCGTAAGAGGGACTAATTATGACAACGGAGAGGGTTTCGTAACCACTTGCTTGACTTAAGCATAACATA
>CAYVSP010000020.1:13852-15986 GCA_964453655.1 uncultured Candidatus Saccharibacteria bacterium | reverse complement strand
GCTACTGGAGCCACGGCTGGTGCAGCTCCCTTCTCTGGCTTCAGTAAATCCTGGACGACGATTTTACGGTTTGTTATTTCGACTATTTGTGTGCGGTCAATACTCAATGTTCCACCGCTAAAGCTCTTTACAAGCGACTGCGATACATACAGCTTTTGAACGTACATTGTCTCAACCTCAGTTGCATAATCACTTACTTTGCCGAGCTTACTTTTACTAACAGTTGCGACACGTTTGCCAATAAGCTCGAAGTTGATCTGCATTAGTTCCTTCAAACGAACTAAATCCTTCGGGTCACTCAGTACGTCATGATCATTCACAATAAGGCCTTGCTTCACCACATCGCGTATATCTTGATAGAGCAAAATCAATTGCTTTTTCGCAAAATGATCTTGGCAATAAAAGCCTTCAATTTTGAGATTATTGGGATTCATAATTGGTGTCAAAGTAGTAGCTACTTGGCCACCAGTCCTTAAACTCATGACCGGACGATTAAGCAAGGCTCCACTCAATTGCAACATAGCATTAGTATACCTCACTACTACCATGAGCGTTTTCAGATTAAAAGAGTTGAAAACGCTGCTGCTTGCATTGATAAAATCGGCTTATTAAAATAGTTCTCACTATGAAGAGGAGTGTGCTAATCGCCTTTTCAGCTGTCTTAGCGGGTCTTTGGCTCGCCCCTGGGGAGGTTTGGGCTACTGCCAGTCCTGACGTTATTATCACAGAAGTGCAAACTGCCAGCACTAATTCTGCCAGTGAAGAATTCATTGAGCTTTATAACAATACAGATAACGACATTGACTTCGGCAGTTCTACCAGACCATGGAAAGTCCAATACTTTAGTTCTACCAAGGTTACTCAGTTAGGCTTTAGTTGGGACGCTACTTTACCTACTGGCACAATTAGCTTGACGGGCAAAATTTTAGCGCATGACTACTATCTACTCAGCACCAGCAATAACGGTGTTACTTATGCGCCCGGTAGCATTGATCCGGATCAAACCTATGCCAGTGCTCACTTGGCCGATGCCGGCGGAGGTGTGCAATTGATTGACGTGGTAGGCACAACAACTACCCAGCATGACCACGTTGGCTGGTCTAATACCATACCACTTCTGCCGGGCTTGATGGTTACGCCCATGGCAGGCGGTAGTTTGCAAAGAACAGGAAATGCGAGCGGTTCGTATACTGATGAAAGCGATAATCTATTACCTTTTGTGCCGAGCAATACCATCACGCCCAAGACAATTTGGCAACCAGCTCCGGAACCCGAAGATACTCAGCAGCAGACGTCTTCAGCAGATGGGACTTCTACTCAGATTGATGATACCTCTACAGGGGCAGACCAAATTAATTCATCTAGTTCAACCACTCTGCGCATTACGGAACTACTGCCAAATCCAGCTTCGCCGGCTACTGACGCCAATGACGAATTTGTTGAGATATACAATTATGGTGACGAGCCGGTAGATTTAGCTGGTTTTACATTGCAGACCGGGTCAACTTACGGTTACAGCTATACAATCCCAGACGGAACTTTGGAACCTCATAGTTATAGGGCATTTACAAGCGGTGAAACTCCTTTGGCTTTGGCGAACAGTGGTGGTAAAGCACGATTGCTCAATCAAGGCGGCGAAGTTGTCTTTGAAACTACGGCTTATGGCGAAGCAGCTGAAGGCGAATCATGGGTACTCATTGATAACACTTGGGAGTGGACCTCGTCGCCAACACCTGGTTTGGCTAATGTTCTAGCTGTCCCGATAGCTGCCGCTAAAGCGCAGGCCAAAAAAGCTGCTGCAACCAAAACCAGCAAATCCACAACGGCAAAAAAGGCGGCTGTTAAAAAGGCTTCTTCAAGTAAAACGGGAAGCGGCCAAACCCTAGCAAATGATACGTCGGCTCAAGACGACCAAGCACCCATATTACATCCCTCCATACTTGTCGGTATAGGCGGTGCCGCGCTACTATATGGAATGTATGAGTACCGCACTGACGTGGCAAACCGTTTCTATCAGTTCCGAAAGTACCGAGAAGCTCGGCGAGCAGCTCGGACAGCGGCTAAAGGGGCGTGAAGTCATTGAGTTGGTAAGCGATCTTGGCGGCGGCAAAACAACGTTTGTTAGAGGACTTGC
>CAYVSP010000020.1:0-13752 GCA_964453655.1 uncultured Candidatus Saccharibacteria bacterium | reverse complement strand
CTTACGATCCGCACCGATAAACCTGAAGCCGAAATTGGTCTATTTGATGACCATAAAAAAATTGCATATCAAAAATGGGAAGCACATAGAAGACTGGCTGAAACGTTGCACGAGCACATTGAGTCGCTGCTTAAATCGAAAAGTAATAGAAAACTGAAAGATCTTCAGGGGATTATTTGCTACAAAGGACCGGGTAGCTTTACGGGTTTAAGAATCGGATTAACGGTGGCGAATGCCTTGGCAGCTGGCCTTGAAATACCAATCGTAGCTGAAAATGGTGAAGAATGGATAAGAAGCGGCGTCGATGCATTAGCGTCAGGTAAAAACGATGGTGTTGCCCTGCCTGAATATGGCAGCCCGGCGCACATAACACTCCCAAAGCACTGAGCCTTGTGTAAATCTGACCCAAGAAGTATTATTTAAGTAGGATTTTTCACGAGTTTTGGGACAAATCCACTCAGTAATTTTCAATTTGTTATCCAGAGTCTACCCTTCAAGCTAACGAAGTGATAGTGATCGCTTGAACAAGCACTCTGCAGTACAGATAAGGAGAGTATATGGAACCAATAACCATAGTTCTAGCTGTGGCTGGCATTGCTGCTGGTTTTGGCGCAAGTACAGTTGTGACTAAAAAACGAGTAGGGACGGCTGAAGCGGCGGGCAAAAAAGAATTAGCTAAAGCCAAAAAAGAAGCCGAGAAACAAGTAGACGAAGCTCGTTCAAAAGCCAACGAACTAGCCGAGACTGCGCGCAGAGAAGAACAGGCTCGACGTAAAGAAGTCAAAGAAATTGAGCAACGCTTGATTGATCGGGAAGAGACGCTTGATAAGAAGTTAGACGATATTGATAAGCGAAGTGAAAATTTGCGTAAAAGCGAAGATGAAGTAGAACAGCTTAAGCAAGAAATTCGTAACATTCGCGGTAAACAGCAGGAAAAGCTGGAAAAAATAGCCAAGCTAACCAAAGCTGAAGCAGCTGAAAAACTAACCAAAATGACTGAGCGGGATATTAAGGATGATTTAATTGGCCTCATTTCTAAATTGCAAAATGAAGCTCAAGAAAATGCCGAGGAAAAAGCCGCATTGGTTATCACGCAAGCCATGGAGCGAATGGCTAGTGAAGTGACAGCCGAGAGAACCGTTACAGCTGTCAAATTGGAAGACGAGGAAATGAAAGGCCGCATTATTGGCAAGGAAGGCCGCAACATCCAGTCATTACAACGAGCGACTGGTGTCGACATTATGGTTGATGACACACCCGGCATGATAATCCTGAGCTCGTTTGACCCGGTTAGGCGCGAAGTTGCCCGCCAGGCTTTAGAAATGCTCCTCAAGGATGGCCGGGTTCACCCAGGTCGGATTGAAGAGGTTGTTGCCAAGGCACAGGCTCAAGTTCAGAAAGATGTTGTCCGAGCAGCTGAAGATGCTGCTCGCGAAGTCGGCATCATTGGTATTCCGAAAGAAATTTTGCAATACCTTGGCGAACTAAAATACCGTACTTCTTATGGACAGAATGTATTGAAACACAGTACCGAGATGGCTCACATTGCCGGCATGATTGCTGAGGAGCTTGGCGCAGATGTTAAAACTGCTAAATATGCGGCCTTGATTCACGATCTTGGCAAGGCTTTGACTCACAAAATGGAAGGCAAACATCATCATATAACTGGTGAAATGGCGCGAAAATACGGTGTGCCTGAAGCCGTCGCACATGCCGCCGAAGCCCACCATGATGATATGGAAGCGACGACAACTGAAGCTTTAATTGTTCGCGTGGTAGATGCCATCAGTGCCTCACGACCAGGGGCACGTAACATATCAGCTGAAAATTTTGTGGAACGCATGAAAGAGCTTGAAAACGTTGCCAACAGCTTTGATGGGATTGAGAAATCTTACGCTATCAGTGCCGGCCGTGAAGTGCGAGTATTTGTGAGACCTAAAGAAATTGATGATCTTAGTGCCATCAAATTAGCACGTGACATTGCCACTAAAATTGAATCGACCATGCAGTATCCTGGGACCATAAAGGTTAATGTCATACGCGAAACCCGCGCTACCGAATTCGCCAAATAACTTTGCCAGCCAGCTTGCTTTCTGGTAAAGCCAGAAACTCTGCTGGCTTTGCGGCGCATAACGTTGTCAGAATCTCCGAGTCGCAGTCAGCGTACGCTCAGTACGCCTCCTTTGCGATTCTCAATTCTTCCTTGTTCTGCATCCGCACAAAGCAATTTGGTTAACAAATCAGCTACAATAGTGTGATGGTTACGATTTGGTTTGAGTCCCACAGCATAACCACTGATAACGAAAAACATATTGCCAGCGGCTGGAATGATGCTGACTTGTCGGAGGATGGCGTAAAAAAGGCTGCCGAGTGGCCCGAAAGATGTAAGCATCGTGGGCTGGATGCAATATTTTGTTCTGATACGCAGCGAGCAGTTAAATCTGCCATGCCAACTGCCCGCGAGCTTAGGCTGCCTATATATATTGATGAACGATTGCGTGAATGTAACTATGGCGATTTTACCCAAAAATCAAAAGAATTAGTTGACGCTCAACGGCCGAAGCGTATTAAAACTCCATTTCCAAATGGTGAAAGTTACGAGCAATGTATGGATAGGATGAAGTCGTTCCTTTCCGATCTTAAAAAGAACTTTGATGGTAAAACGCTATTAATTGTTGGCCACCGGGCAACTCACTACGGCATTGAGCATGTCTCTCTAGGGAAACCGCTGGAGCAATGCGTAAGTGAAAAATGGAAATGGCAGCCTGGCTGGGAATATCAGCTAAAATAGAACCATGAAGGCAGTCATTTTACACGGTACAAATGCTGATCATACTCAGAACTGGTTTCCGTGGTTGAAAAGTGAACTGGAAAAATTAGGGTTTGAAGTTTGGGTGCCAGATCTGCCTAATGCTGATAGACCTAACATTGAACGCTACAATACACTGTTGTTTGGCAACGACTGGGATTTCAGTAATAATCTTATAATTGGTCATTCTTCTGGAGCCGTAGCAATTCTCGGATTGTTACAATCTCTTCCTAATAATACAAAAATCAACACAGCTATCTTGGCAGGATCATTTACTAAAAGACTAGCTGAAGATCCGAGTTGGGACATGCTTACAGAGCTTTTCTATAGACCATTTGATTTTGATAGCATTAGGAAGAAAGCTAGGCAATTTATTTTTGTTCACTCTGAAGACGATCCTTACTGCCCAATTGAACAAGCCGAAGAACTGCACGAAAAATTAGGGGGAGAGTTCATTCGATTCAAAAATAAAGGCCATTTTACTGAGAGCTTGGATCCACAGTTTGTAAAATTTCCAGAGCTTCTGGAAATTATTAAAAACAAGGTTCATGAGTGAAACTCGCCAAACATCCGCCATTAAGCAGTAAAACGAAGCTGCTTAGTTTTGATCTTGAAACAAACGGTCTGCACGGCAAGGCCTTTGCGATAGGAGCGGTTATCGTAGACGGCGAGGGTAAGGTTCATTCTGAATTCAGTGCCCGTAGTCCTTTGCAGGGCATGATTGATCCTTGGGTTAAAGCCAATGTCCTTCCGGCGATTAAAGATATGCCTGTTACTCATAAAGATTATGAAGATCTGAGGGAAGCCTTTTGGACGTGGTATCTAAAAGCTGAAGAAATTTCTGACTACGTGCTAGTCAACAATGGCTATCCGGTTGAATATCGTTTCTTGCTGGATTGCCAAGAGGCTGATATGAAAGAGCGCTATTGGCAACATCCATTCCCAATTTTGGATCTATCTTCATTATTAATTCAGGTTGGGCAAAATCCACTTACCAGTAAAAGCAAACTGGTTCAGAGGCTGACGCAAGACGAATATCGTCAACATCATCCATTGCACGATGCCAAAGTGGCGATCTTGGTTGCTTTCGAAGCGTTTAGGCTAGCCGGCAGAATTAACTAAAGTACTTTCTTGCCTGAAAGAAAATTCCATTCTTGCGATAATGACTTTAATAATCACATCTACACAGCAATCTCTAAGACGTTTTAAATTGCGAAGATGAGTTGACATACCCCGCCTAACCATATACAGTTTCAATTAGTTAGCATATGTAAAAAAGGGTTAGAGCCTCTTCCTCACGTTGGTTCACTAGCTTCACAGTATGAAGCGTTTCAAAAGCAAAAAGTGGAATCCTAAGAATCTTTCCAACAGAGGAAGGTTATTTACTTTTATTGCAGTTTTTGCGGTTATTGGCGGACTCCTTATCCTGCGCAGCTTTGCCGCTACGCCCCAACCCATGAACCTGGAAGCCAGAGTCAAAGCCGATGGCCTAGAACTAGCCAATGCTAAAGGTCCTAGTACAAACGCCACCGCCATAGCCAAACGCCGCAAGGCTGACATGGTCAAGCTTATCCAGACTGATCCGGATGCGGCTGTTCGGGATGCTGTACCAGCCGATACTGCCAAGAAACTAGGCAAAGACACCAAAGACCAAGTCGAAGAGACAGTTACGATTGGCGGCACACTGACCCATAGCCATGGTGACCAGCCCCAGTATGATGCAAAACATAACATGACTGGTCTCAAGGACGTTGACGAACAAACCTACATAACCAACGGTAAAGACAAGACTTATATCTACGCTAGTAAAATGGAGATGGAAGAACTGAACGGCAATATTGTAGAAGTCACCGGTGTGAAGATAGGTGACCAAATGGCTGTCAGTAAAACCAAAACCATACCGACTCCACTTATTACTAAAGGAACTGTAGCTAAAGACGTATTGGGTGCCAGCACGACCGATGGCAGTCAACCTACCAACGTCTTAGCAGCTACGACCACGGCGCCCAATGTATCGCAGATATATTTTGGAGTTCAGGGCTATTATAATAACCCAACCCTAGCGGGCATACAGTACCTTCATTCAACTACTTCTGATGCAAGTGGGAATGGCGTTTCATTGGCCAGAGAAGAATGGGACATTGATGGTACGGCTGTAAGTATACAAACCACAAGATGGGGTAGTTCAATACGCTGGGACACCAGCGGCTACAGCCTGGGCCAGCACACTATCACTTACAAAACAGTGGATGGATTCGGAGTTCCGTCTATTACACAGTTAACTGTTACGGTCGGTACCACTACCATTAAGCGCATAGCGCTCATTGCATATCAGTTCCAAGACTATGCAAACGGTACATGGGACAATAATGGGGGAAATGCTGGTTACCAGCGCCTAACAGCTCCCGTGGTTAGCGATTGGACCTTCACCGGTGCACGTTCAGTCACCAACTACTACCACGAAGACAGCTACGGGCAGATGACTATCCAGGGGAAAAATGGCGGCAAAGGTGATACCTACGGTGTATTTACTATTCCGTATAACGGAGCTGACCCAAGTAATGGCTATCCCTATTGTCCCGCAAATACATGGGAACTATCGGCAAAGCAGCAGGCCCAAGCAGCTGGTTGGGATCCCACCCAGTATGACGGCACATTGCTAGCTGGGACAGCCCCTGCTGGTTGCGGTTCTGGTCAAGGAGGCGGCTTCTATGACAAGGTACCATGGTTTGGTGACGGAGTAGAAGCATGGATAAGGTTTGCCGGGCATGAGCTGGGACATAGCCAGGGATTGCCAGAGCATGCCCACAACTGGGCGTGCGTGGACGCCAGCGGCAACAAAGTCCAGATTAGCAGTAACTGCACCTATGATGAATATGGCGACGACTATGACATTATGGGTAGCGGCCGCGTGCAGCATATGAATGTATATGAAAAGGGCGAAGCCGGATATTTCCCATCTAATAGCGCCCAGCAAACGGCGACGGTTAAAACGGCCGGTACATATACGCTGTCACCAGCCACCCTGGCAACAGCCGGTGTTAAATCTATCCGCATTCCCCGCAATCTAGACACGAGCGGCAACCCACTAGACTACTACTACTTAGAGTTTAGACAGCCAACGCCATATAATGTGTTACCTACTACCGACCTCAAAGATTATGACGGTATTCAAATACGTGAAGCCCCGGATTATGCAGTTAACGAGACAGCAGCTTCGAATATTATTGATACCACACCCAACTCCCTAACTGGAGTAGGCGTGTATGATCAATTCGATGCTCGCCTGACTCCTGGCCACTCCTTCCAAGACCCAGCCACTGGCATCACCATTAAGACTCTCTCAACCTCTTCGACAGGCGCTACTTTCTCATTAACCTACGGCACGCCGCAGTGTGAACGAGTGGCACCGACTATTTCACCTTATGATTCCATGTGGGTTAACCCCGGCCAAACAGTTAACACTGGTGTCACCATTACCAACAACGACAGCCCAGCTTGCGGTGCGTCCAACTTTAATTTGACCTCATCAGTAGCAGCGGGGCTCACCCAAACTCCGGCCAGTACGAGCGTGAGCGTGCCGCCCAGTGGTGCTACTAGGAGTATATCGTTTACGCTCACTTCATCTACCAGTGCAGCATCTGGGTACTATCCGTTTACCGAAACTGTTAAGAATTCTGCCAGCAGTCAAACTGCCTCTGCCACCGGCAGCTACAACATCAGCAACAATAGCACCCCGCCCACGGCAACGCTGTCCAGCCCCTTAAACGGTGCAAATGTGAGCGGCTCGGTACCCATGGCTGCTACCGCTAGCTCCAGCCTTGGCATCTCCCGAGTTGACTTCACAGTTGACGGCACCGTCGTCTGTAGTGATGCTACCAGTCCCTATACGTGCGATTGGAATTCGACCACCGTTCCTAACGGTATTCATTTTATGTCCGCCACTGCCTATGACGCCGCCGGCGCCAACGGCTACAGTTCACAAGCAATCGTAACGGTTACCAACGGTGCAGATACCACACCACCGTCGGCTCCCACTAACTTGACTGCCGCGGCCATTTCCAGCAGCCAAGTCAGCCTCAGCTGGAGTGCCAGTACCGACAACGTCGGCGGCAGCGGTATAGCCGGCTACAACATTGTGCGCGGTGGTACAACTATCTACCAAACCACTGGTTCAGCTACAACTTATGGTGACACCGGACTGACTCCCAATACTACCTATACCTACCAAGTGAAGGCCAGGGATACTGCCGGCAATGTCAGTGTCTTGTCTACCTCGGTCAACGTCACCACGCCTAACCAGCCCGTTCAAGACATTACCGCTCCCACGGTCTCGCTAACTTCTCCCACCAATGGTGCCACTGTCTCTGGTTCCGTGGCTCTGGCGGCCAACGCCAGTGACAATACCGGTGGTAGTGGTATGAACCGCGTAGAATTCAAAGTCGATGGTAGTTTAGTTAACTCAGATACTACTACTCCATATAGCTTTACCTGGGATAGTACGCCACTGCCTAACGGTACTCACTTCATTACAGCCACCGCCTACGACAACGTTGGTAACCTCAGTTCCAGCCAGGTCCAGATCAATGTTCAGAACTGTGCTGACTGTATTGCGCCTAGTACGCCGACCAACGTCACCGCCACAGCTACCTCGCAGACGAGTGTCAACCTCTCCTGGACCGCTAGCACCGACAACGTAGCTGTAACTGGCTACTACATTATTCGTGATGGTGTAACCCTGCCACCAGTCGGCACTGGCACGACTTTCGCCGACACTGGACTTCTCCCCGGCAGTACCCACTCCTACCAAGTAAAAGCCTTTGACGCTGCCGGTAATATTTCACCAGCATCAGCAGTCTTTTCGGTGACCACTCCATCTGCTCCAGACACCATCCCGCCGTCACCTCCAATTAACCTCATTGGCAATGTGGCTTCTGCCGCCCAGGTCAACCTGTCCTGGAGTCCTAGTACCGACAACGTTGGTATCGCCCGCTATGACATCTACCGTAGTGACAACACCCGCGCTCCTAAAGCTTCTGTGTCTGGTACTACCACCAGTTTTGGTGACACCACCACCCTAGCTAACAAGACCTACTCCTACTACATCTATGCCTATGACTCAGCTGGTAACAAGTCCCTTACTTCCAACAAGATTACTGTAACTACCCCAGCTGTCTCTACCACCAATGGTTCTATGACCGGTCGGGTAGTTGATGGCAATGGCAAAGTTCTAACTAGCGGTTCTATCTACTACTACCTAGGTACATCCAAGAAGAGCTACAACCTTAACAGTAATGGTAACTACACCATCTCTGGTATTGTTCCTAACACCTACACCTTTACCTATATCTGCACTGGCTGTAACACAGAAACAGTTACTGGTGTCCAGATCCTAGCTTCTCAGAACACTGCCCGCCCAGACCAAGTCCTCCATAAGCTGGGCAGCATCTCCGGACTGGTCACTGACGCTCTTACTAACAAAGCCCTATCTAACGTCATCATTGGCTACACCCTAAACGGCGTTAACAAAACTATCAAGACCTCCAACCACACTCCAACTAACTACGCCCTGAGCGGATTGCCGGTCACCGCACAAGGCACAGACTACACCATCACCTACACCCTAAGCGGTTACGTTACCCAAACCAAGACCATCACTCTCCACCTTGACCAAACACTAACCCAAGACATAACCATGAGTAAGTAAAGGGATAGATACATAAAACTACCTACATGAGAAGGAAACACCATATGCCACCACAAGACACTACTACACCACCAACCCAGGAAGCCCTCAGCGATGCTGCTAACCAGCCACACCCTAAGTCCCACTCTACTCGCTCCAAACACCGCATCATGTGGGCCCTGGCTATACTCATAGTCCTAGTCCTTGGCATTATGCTACTCAACAAACACCGCACCCACAATGCCATAGCCACAACCGGCGGCACTGTCTCTATTACCCCCACCAGCTTCACCCCCCAGGAGATCCACATCAAGAAGAACCAAACCATTACCTGGACTAATAACGATGCCTCCAAAGCCCACCAAGTAAAGGCTGATCCATACCCAACCGGCGACAGCCTACCCAACCTAGACAGCGGCCCACTAAACAACAATGACTCCTATACCTATACTTACGAACAAACAGGCACCTACACCTACCACGACCAGACTGACCCATACAAACTACAAGGCAAGGTGGTGGTGGAGTAGGTTAGATTTCGCGTTTACCAGTAAAACCGACTGCAGCAATAATTACGCTTGCAATCATATCAAGCATAACGATGCGTATGCCTGGTATACCGTCGCTTATTGCCATGAGGGCTGCGCTGCCAAGCCAAATGGTAGCTATCACACCGGCTGTGTATGGATACTTTATGAAGAGTACAAATTCTTTAAACATTTCCAAACTCCTTTTTCATTGGGAAGAGCAGCCCGAGCAAAAATCGCATTTTTTGCACGGCGCGATGAGAAACCCAAGCCGGAGGTCCTATTCGCCTGTATAACAGGCCGAATGGGCCGCGCATGGGTGTCTCATTAACTTTAAACATTGATTCCTCCAATTGCTTTAGGCCTATCACCTAGTTTAATGCGTTTCATTAACTGCTGAAAGAGTGCTGGATCACGCTCAGCAACACGCTCTAGCCATTTACTGACAATCTCCAGAGCTTCGCTGACGGTGACAGTATCATCTTGTTGGTGACGCAGTTCCGGAAATTCATGTTCTACCTGAAAAACCACTTCGCCGAAAACACGCGGTAGTACCACCGCTCTTCGGCCTAAAACTTCAACTAAATTTATATATGTCCCAGCTGCCCGCAGTATTTCTGAAGCTTCTAGTTTCATGACCAAGCCAAAGCGATTATTCTTGTTTACCATCTGGTTCATGAGATATAAGATTCGTCCATCTACCAATAAAGGCCGGACATCGTGCGTACCGGTTACTTTGCGGAAAGAGTCCTGTGCTACCCGGCTAACTTCCTGAGCAAAGTTTGTTTCGCTTTCTGCTTCAGAGCCACGCATGAAAGTGCTCAAGCGTTTAAGGGCGCGGTATAGATCACTTACAAAAACGCGCATGAACTGCTCAAATAGATTACCAATATTTTCACTATCGCTGTACAGACGATTCCATTCTTCAAGCAAGCCAAAAAACGCCGCTTTATTTTTAGGGGTGTGAGCTGAGATACCAAAATCAATGATGCCGACGCGATTATCTGTTAGTAAGCGAATATTACCTGGATGCGGGTCGCCTTGTATGCGCCGTAGGCTGAAGATACCCTTCAGTAACTCCACTCCCAAGGTGCTTAATTGTTCGTCTAAATTTGAACCAATCTGGTCACTTATATATTGCCATGGATCGACACCTTGTTCTTGCAGTCTAATGAGCTGTGCAGCCGATATGCCGTCGACATATTCTTGAGTGATGATATGGGGTGTGCTTAGATCCAAAAAAGTCTCTGGAATAAATAACTTAGGGTGACCCTTATATATGCCGTATAACTCATGAGCAAAGTGAGCCTCTTCAACATAGTCAGTTTCGCGCAGCGTCGATTCGCGGAACTCCTTTACGGCTTGGTCAATATTAAAGTCCATGTTTTTATATAACTTAATAAAGAAGCTTCGGCTGAAGGTGCCAAGCAGCCTGAGATCGTACTTTAAAAGCTCGCGAATCATAGGCCGGATAACTTTAATTATGATTGGTTTTCCATTAGCGTGTTGGCCATAGTAGACTTGGCCGAAACTCCCAGCCGCGAACGGCTCTGGCTGAATGCTCACGATTTGCTTTAACTTTTCTGTGCCCAGCTCTTGATACAAAATTTCCATAATGTCCATTGGTTCATGATCAAGATTCTCGAAGATTTTGAGACGCTCCGGATTATTCCAACGCTTCATAAGATCGCTTCTAAGCATGACGCCTTGAAGAAACTTGATGTAGACTCCGCCGAGACTAACAAATTCATTACAAATAAGTGTGGCCATCTCTTCATCACGGCCACGACGATGCAAATAATATGAGCGGGTAGCCAGCTTAGCTAGTCGAGCTGTTCGGTGGCGCTTAATAGCGTTGAGCGAGCGAGGCGACTTTGGTTTGTGAGCCATAGCTACTTCTTGCCAAAGCCGATTAGGAACAACGCGAGCGTACAGACGGTTACTGCTAAATAGAGTTCAAAAATCTCGTTAGGATTAGTACGAGTGAGTGCCATCAAGATAGTTGCAATCCAAATAATCAATATGGTGAAGAAGATAGATGCATACTTCATAGATGGGTTTATTATACAATAATTGCCTAATATAAGCCACGCTATGTAATTTATTGTATGGTCGGGGTGAAAGGACTCGAACCTTCGACCTCCGCGTCCCAAACGCGGCGCGCTAGCCAACTGCGCCACACCCCGTGACTTACAGGATTATAACAGATGAGAAGCCCAAAAACTTAATAGGAGCAGTTTTGCGATGGTCGGGGATGCCAGATTTGAACTGGCGACCTCACCGTCCCGAACGGTGCGCGCTACCAAGCTGCGCCAATCCCCGAATATACTAAGTAAAGCGCATGTAATTGTAACAAAAAAGCGGTTACAATACTTCTTATGATTCAGGTACTCTCGGCAATTGCCGCTATTTTTCTTATCTTACTCTTTACTGAATATCTCCAACGACATAAGTGGTTGACAGGAGAAGCAAACCGCAAGTTCATTCATATTAGTGTGGCCAGTTTTGTAGCAAGCTGGCCATTCTTCATGAGTTTTCAAATGATTGAACTTATAAGCATAGCTTTTTTGGCCGTACTTATACTTTCCAAAAAGTCCGACTTCTTCCGATCCTTCTTGTCGATTATTCTACATACCAAAAAGTCCGACCTTCTCCGTTCTATTAATGGATTGGATAGGCAAGGATGGGGGGAAGCAATGTTCGCGGTAGGTATTGGATTGACAGCGCTAATTAGTGCTAACAAATGGATTTTTGCTGCTGCTATGTTGCATCTTGGCCTGGCTGACGGGCTGGCTGCGCTGATAGGCAGCAGGGCGGCTAAAAAGAACTATTACCTAGTGTGCGGTGAAAAGCGTACCTTGCAGGGAACGCTGACCTTTTTCATACTTTCGTTCGCCATTACAGCTTGGGTTGTATTGATAGCTCCAGCTGGGCTTTCGCCTTTGCCAACAACCATTATTGGTGTGCCTATTATGGCAACAGTCCTGGAAAATATAAGCGTCTTAGGCAGTGACAATATTGTGGTGCCGGTCTTTATAGCTGCTGTGCTCGGCATCATTTGATTTACCACCGGAGCTATGTGCCCTTAGGGCGTTAAAAATAACAAAAACATCTACAACTTCTTGAATAGCTGCGCCATAAACAGGTTTAAAACGACCGGTTGCAAAGATAAACATCAGCCCAACACTTAAGAAAATACCCACTAGTATACTTTGCTTGGCAATAAAGAAAGTACGCTTAGCAACTTCGACGGCTTTAGTTACGCGGCTGAGATCGTCTAGCAGAATAACTACATCGGCAGATTCGCTGGCAGCCGTAGAGCCGCGGGCGCCCAAGGCAATGCCAACATCTGCAGCTGTTAAAACTGGCGCATCGTTCACGCCATCACCGACAAAAGCGACTGGCTTTTGAGCTACTTCTTCAATAGCGCGTAATTTATCGGCCGGCAAACTATCTGCTCTGACATGATTAATACCCAGCTCTTTAGCAACTGCTTGTGCGGTAACTTCATTGTCGCCCGTTACCATAAGAAAATTATGAATACCCGCTGCTTTTAATGATTGAAGCGTGTGTTTGCTTTCTGGCCGAAGCGGATCAATAAACGTAATAACACCTGCCAAGGTATTGTCAACTATGACATAGGCGGCCGTTGCTTTGGCTATTGCACCGGCTGGAACTTTAATAGACCGCTTATTTAGCAGACTAAATCGGCCAACCATAACTTCACGTCCATGCAAAGTACCACTGATGCCGGAGCCGGCCTCTTCGTGTATTTGCTTAATCTTACTTGGCTTTAATTTATGCTTAGCGGCTTCATTCATAATGGCTCTAGCTAGGATGTGATTGGAGTTTTGTTCAAGCGAGGCTGCCAATAGAAGGATTTCGTCCTGAGAGAAGCCATTCATAGCCGAAATACTTTTCACGGTTGGTTCGCCTTTGGTGAGTGTGCCCGTCTTGTCAAATCCGATGGTGCGCACTTCAGCGAGTCGCTCCAAAGCAGAGCCAGTCTTGACAATCACACCGTGTTTAGCTGCCCGGCTCATACCGCTTATCAGGGCAATTGGAGCGGCCAATAACAGCGGGCAGGGCGTAGCAACGACCAGCACTTCCAAAAAGCGAATCGGCTGGCCGCTTATTATCCAGGCGCCGCCAGCAATAATAAATGCCGTAATGGTAAAGGGTATGCTGTAACGATCCGCTAAACGCACAAATGGTGACTGGCTTGAAGCGGCCCCTCGAACTAATTTAACGATTTGTTCATACTGGCTTTCTGATTCGGGGCGAAGCGCTCGTACGGTTACTACACTATCAAGGTTAATGGAACCGCTTAGAAGTTCATTGCCAACTGATTTATCTTCAGGCAAGCTTTCACCTGTCAGGCTCGATTCATCAAAACTAGCTGCTCCTTCTAAGATAACAGCATCGACTGGGACGAGCTCGCCCGGCCTTATCATCAATTTATCTCCCTTATGAATCTCAGCCACAGCAATGTCAACAGTTTTACGTCCTCGCAAAACATGAGCTTTAGTCGGCTTGCGTTCTAGTAGTGCACTGAGCTCGGTTTTAGCCCGTCTTTGGGCGTAATCTTCCAGTGCCTCACCGCCGGTGAGCATGAGGACGATAATCATTGCCGCCCAGTATTCATGCAGAATGACAGAAGCCACGATGGCGGTTGCTGCTAGTAGATCAATGCCGTATTCACCGCTGCGCAGCGTTTGCACCATGTTCCA
>CAYVSP010000019.1:0-16540 GCA_964453655.1 uncultured Candidatus Saccharibacteria bacterium | reverse complement strand
TTTTGGCCGGCAAAAAACAAACCCTGACCGACCGGGAATTGACTGAGCCGCTTGCGCTCCTCGCTGGTAAGCTTAAATACTTCACCTAGCACATCAACCGCTGAAGGCGACTGCTTAAGCAAAAGCTGCATCGAGGCATTAGCGACAATCGCCCGCCCCATTCGACTACCCATAAAATCCTCAACATCTTGGCTGATGGTTGTAACACCTAAGTTATACTTACGGGCTCGTTTGGCAAGCGAAAAAAGGAAATTGGCAGAGTCCTCATATTTCATAAGCTGCCACGCCTCATCAACTATCAGGATGCGCCGCTTTTGGTCACTCTTGGTCTTATTCCAGATGAAATTAAGGACTATGTACATGGCGACCGGCCTGAGCTCGTCTTCCAGGTCGCGGACATTGAACACTACCAAAGGGTTATTAATATTAATGTTGCTTTGCTGAGAAAATATGCCGGCAAAAGTACCGCTAGTGTACTTGCGAAGTCGTTGGGCTAGTTGCGGTCCGGTGCCGCCCATGTGCAGTAAGGTGTCATACAAATCGGCGATGGTTGGCGGTATGCCGGTATGGGTTAGTGGGTCATTGGTAATGCCGGCCTTAGCATAGGTCTCAATTAAAGCTGCATCTAGGTCGGCTTCCTCAACCGGACTTAACGCCGGTGCCATCACAGTCTGATTGCCCATCATTTGGGCCTGGGCTCCGCCCATCATTAAGCGAAGCAGGCCGTGCATGGTAATCAGGTTACTGCGCAAGGCGTTATCTGCCTCCTCAGTGTCAATAACTTTTGGCAAGTCAAAAGGATTAATGCGTGTTGCTGAGTTAAGACTTAGGCGAACATACGCACCGCCGACGGCCTCGGCCATGCGCTCGTACTCGTTTTCTGGATCAATTACGAAAATTTCTGTGCCGAACATCAGACTTCTCAATGCCTCTAGCTTGACTGCAAATGATTTACCAGCACCGGACTTGGCAAAGACTACCGAGTTACCATTCTCCAAACTGAACCGATCAAAGATTACTAAGCCGGAATTATGCATGTTGATGCCGTATAAAATGCCATTTTCCTGGCTTAGGTCGGCCGAGGTAAACGGAAAGCTGGTACTGAGGGCGCCGGTGTTCATGTTGCGTCTTATCTGCAGTTGGTCACTGAATTGCGGCACAGTGCTATTAAAGCCCTGTTCTTGCTGGCTTGATGCCGGCTTGGAATAAACCAACTGCTGTCCTAGGATGGATTCCACCTTGTGGGCGACGAACTCAAGCTCATCCATCGAAAAGCCATAAATGGTGAAGTAAAGTCCAAGCCGGAAGAAGCGTTCCTCGCCAACTTGCAGCTTGTCGCGCATTTCCTCCGCATCCGTAATGGCCGCCTGCTTGCCCGGGTCGCGCACCCGTCCTTTTTCAGCGTCAATCTGAAGCCCCGCCTCGAGCTGAGTTACTTTTTTTCTAAGATTCTCAAGTACCACTTGGCTTTCAACAGGATAGATAAACATCGACAGATCTATAACTTCATCCAGGTTCACCATACTGCTCAACCAGCCGGTATAAATTTGCCGCGGAAAACCGTAAACATAGTAAGTGCGGGCATATCGCGTGCCAAGCTGAAAGTGTGTACTCTCAAAAACCAGGGAGCTCGGTGCAATAAAATCTCTTAAGGCTGTAATGCCTTTTTGAAAGGCGGCACTAACTTCCTGTTCTTCACGGACACGCTGCGCCTGAGCAATGGCGACCGGATCAATTGGCGCTTGTTTTTTACCAAACAAAGCCATTACTGTAGCTCCTTGTCCAGGTTAGGTTGAGGGGCCATACCTCGTCCTTTTGTTACCACCGGTGTGGCCAGGTCATCGAAGTTTTTTAGCTGTTGGCGAGTGGCTGTATCCGGATTGTAGGTGTCGTAATAAAGTTCAATCATTTCCTGAGTATCAAGCGGCAGGCCTTGGATGCCGCACTGCAACAATCCGCCAAGCACAGCTTGTACGCGGTTGCGCAGCTCATCCTTAGCTTTATTAAGATCGCCCTCATTGACTGTGACGTGTTGTTGCCTGTTCTTAAATAAGCTAAATACCCCTGTGAATAAGTTCTTGCTGGCCGTCAAGGCCTTTTGGGCATCGACAATCGGGAAAAATGGAATAACCACATAGAATTTCTTATCCATAATATTGGTCTGAGCGGCCAACTCGTCGATGTAGTTTATGTAATCTTCCATCAGTAGTGCCAATAGCATGTTATCGTGCTCTGTTCGGATCTTGTCTAGCTTGTTGATATAAGGTTGTAAATCAACTTTTTGAGAGCGCACAAAAATCTGCACCGGGAAATATAGTGAGTTGAGAAAACCCTGAAAGCTATATTCGACTGCTTCCCGCTCCTGAGGGCTCATCAGATCGAAGTTAATAGACTTGACCATGATAACCGAGCGGAAGGAGCCGTCATTCATTATGACGATACCATCACGAACTTCGGCTATTTGCAGTGAATTCTGAGTACTGTTCGGGTTGACATGCATTTGCGGATTAGTGACCTGCGGACTGGCTGTAGGGCTAACGACTGCACCACCTGCAGCTTGCGGCGGTAAACCTGAGCCAGTGGCTCGTGGCGATTGGAAATTTGGCCCCATACCAGCCGCCATCGGCTGCGGTGGCGGAGCGGCTTGCGGTACTGGAGCAGCCGGAGGATTGATGTTGCGTGGTACGTTTTGGTTTGGTGTAGACGGATCCATAGACAAACTCAGCCCACCTTTAATTTAGGGGTTTCCATGTAGCCATAAGTATAGCCGAAATAGCCATAAGCTAAAAGATCCTATCCCCTAGATGCTATTACCTAAATGCCTAGCGCAGCTTTATCTCTACCTCATCTGGCGGTTCTTGGCCATGTTCACGTTGGGCTTGACGGGCAATGGTGGCAACGTTCCAATCATTATTAGTGGCTAACTCAATATTGGCTGGATCGAGATGTGGCTGCGCAACGTCACCTTTTTGTTTGGATGACCCAGTTCCTTTAGGATCGATGACTTTCATATGCCCATAAGCGGCTGTACCCTTTTTATTGGGGTGCAACTGAGCTAGCAATGCTTGCTCTTCTTGGGCAGTCAGCTTTGGCGCAGTAGCCAGCGGCGCAGAGGTGGCAGGAGTGCTTTGGGTCTGAAAAGCCGCCGGAGCGGTCGCCGACGACTGGTTTTGCGCAAACCACAGGTCTTGAGCTGGTGCCACATGAGCAGATGACGATCGGCTATCTGTCGAAGGCACTGCTTTTCGTGCCTGGTCCATTTTTTCCCTAACATTCTCATGTTGCTCCTCAGTAGCGACTTGCATCATTTGGTCAAGATGTTGGGCGACTGGATTTTGGGTATAATCAAACATATCCTTTGTAGCCGCTATGTCAACGCTTGGAACTTCTTGCGGCAACGCTGAGATGTCAATAAGCCTATCAGACGCTGGATCTTGTATAGCATAACCACTCTGAGCTGATAAATTCACGCCAACATTTTTTATAGCCCAACCACGGCTGTCAATTGTATCGGCTAAAGCCTTTAGTCGGCTTTTCACCTCATTTTGCGATAGATTATTGGTGAGCGCGTGCTCGATTTTTTTAGGAACTGTTATAGTCACTAATTCCTGCATACCATCTTGGTTCCAAATGCGCCGCCGCGGCTTTATGAAAAAGCGAATTTTGCCAAGCAACCATATCTCAGTTGGTTGATCACGCCCCCATGGGAATGCCAAAAAGCCAGACACAATAGCAACCGGCAAAAAAATTATTAGCATAAAAGCCGCATGTTTAGCTACTAACAAGAAACTTACATACAATAGAATTGCCGTGATACTGCCAAAGATAAATTGCTTAAGGGTTAAAGGGCCAAGAAATTTATCCTCAGCCTCTATATCTTGCAAGACTTTATAGGTAGCCATCGCTAATAAGTATTAGCCATTAGCTAAAAGCGTGCAAGTACTAAGGACCAGGCGCAGGCCCAGGACCGACTGCTGGACCAACTCCAGGAGGAGGGGCAGCAGCTGCGGCTGCTCGTTCGGCTTCTTGGCGCTGCTGTTCAGCAGTTGCCAAATCTACCATTTGGGCTATTTCTTCTAGAGCTGCTGTATCTTCATCGCGTATTTCAATACCAAAAACGCCGTTTAGTGCCGCGCCAACTCCTGGAGAATTACCAGTCGGATCTTGCATTAAAGCTGTCCTTACTCCGGCTATTCTTTCTCGTTCCAGAGGGGTCAATAGACCGGCTTCAAATTCTCCTATTGGCGTTACGTCTTGTCCGTCTTCATCGCAAGCAAATACCCGCACGCCACATAAATCAACTTGACCGTTTGGCCTAATTGGATCAAATGGTTTTGGCTTAATTGGCTTAAAAGGTAGTTTACCCTTCATTGCTTTTTTGCGTGTCATCCGTCCAGCTGGTAAAACTCCCTCTTCTACAACGAACTCTACGAGGCCGTGGGTTAAGCCATCGCGTGCATCAGGATCAATTTCTCCAATTGAAACCTGATTACTAGCAACTGTTCTATAATCCGTTACATAACGTCGATGACGCTTACCTATACTAGGCGGCAAATGGCTTATTTTTAGGCCAACTTTTGGAGGCGGAGTTACAATTGACCTTCTGACGTTACCCACATTACGATTGCGCTGGCTAGAACTATAAGGGTTAGTAGATATGGTGGCAGGTTCTGGCCCTTTGCCTACGCGATCCATGTGTTCGCGAACTCCAGCAACAATTGCGTCCTCTAACTCCATTCTGGCTATTAGGTCTTCGGCTTCACGCAGGCGTTCATTGCGCTCTTGTAAAGCTTCCGTTTCTGTTCTTAGTGTTTCTGCTTCAGCAGCCGCAGCTGCCCTTTTACTATTAGGAAAATCCATATTGTCACTATACACTAAAAGTGTTCGTTAGTCAAGATGTTTGTTTAATAGAAAAGGGTTTATCTTAAGCGCGCATGGCGACTCTGAGCTTCGGGGGTGTGTTTATGCCTAAGTTTGCTTTGGGGATGTAATAACTCAGACAAGCGGGCTGGATCGTCCCACGGATTAACTAGTAAATGCATATTGTCGGCTGTTCTTTGAAGCCTTTCCTCGCCGTCCCTCTGATCGGTTGATATTTCAAAATAAACAGCACTATTAGTTTTAATTAAATGACGAATTATGACACCCGTGAGCTTACCGGCAAAAGCCATATATTCTTCCGATGTATCGAAAGCGGGTTCAATAGTAACAAGTTGTGATATCACAACTCCGGTGGCTAACTCAATAGTGCATGGATCACTTAAAAAAAGCTGATGTTCAGTAGGAGGAATACTATCTGCCAAAACGACCTGCCTTTCATAGTTCTATACTATAAAACTATTGTCGTTATGTAGCAATAATTTAAGGAGTAGGTGGTCGTCCGGGAGGGCGAACGGCAGGCCCGCCGCGAGTATCCCCGCCAGGCGTTGCCTCTCCTGAGCGTACTGCCCGAGTTCGACCGGTAACAGGATCAGTAACAACAGCTTCACGGCGTGCTGTTCCTACCTCTTGGTTATATGTAGTAGCATAAGGTCCTGCCGGAATTGCCGGAATTGCCGGAGTTGTAGCCGTTGCAGGTACTGCAGCTCTACCAGGGTCAAATAGAGCAGCATAGTTTTTCATTTCTTCGCGGGTACGAGCCCCCGCTCCTTGGCCAATACTGCTGTGATACTCGCCTGTAGCAGGATCGGTGTATCCACCCTCCAAAGACATAGCAATTCTAGACCCACGCTGCATAACCTCCTCAGCGTAAGCCTGTTGTTCAGCTGGTGCTAGGGTTGCTATTTCGCCCAGTTCGTCGGCTGTTGCTGTGCCGTTAAGTATATGAGCTGCTCGGTTAACTTCCTCTGACATCGTGGTCCAGGTATCAGCACTTTGCGACGCCATTTGCCAACTGCCTTGTCGTTCGTCAACTTCTTGCATAAGGCCTAGGCCATTGGATCGAAGTTCACCGTTTGCTTCATTCCAAGCGTATTGTTTCCATTGCCTATCAGTATTTTGCTTCTGGAAGGCCGCCCCAATCCATACTCCGGCAAACTGGTCGCCGCTCATATTAAATCCACTACCTCGCTCGTTCATGCGTCCAAAGTTTGCGCGCACGTAATCCATTTGTTCTTGCGTTGTTGCTTTCTGCATTTCGTAGGCTGTCGCAGCTTGCAAGGCACTGTCGTTACCGTCCCAACGGGCATGTCCTTGATCTACATCGCTCTCGCTCACCCAGCGCCCTCCTAGAGTTCTAAACGAGAGACTATTGTCAGCGTTTCGTTTCCAGTGGGTCCCGCCTGCAGCATCATGAGCGAAAGCCCACGCTTTATTAACGGTTAAGCCACGCACCTCATCATCAACACCTGAGTTGATTGTGTCCTCAACACTTTTAATGGCGTCGGCCCTATAGGCTGCTCTGCCGGCGTACATGTCGTAACCACCAACTCGATTTTGCAGTTGTTTCAGTCCCCATCTGCTAATGCCCCGCCGTTTCCCGGCAGCGCTGCCTAGTCGTTGATAGGCTCGCTCACGGTTTGCAAGACTGAGCCCTTGGTAATCTTTCGCAGCCTGCTGCTTGCGAGACTCTAACATCTTGTTGGCTCTACCTACACCATTAGTAAGCACGCCGTATATGCCAGCTACAGCCCCGCCGGCGAACTTGAAGGCAAAGGGCACTAATATAAGCGGCAAAAACTGCAGGACGAAGGCAATAATACCCGCCAAGCCATTACCGATGGCTCCCTGGGCACCTCCACTTGCCGGATTGGCTTTTAATATGGTTATAGTGAGGATGTCTGAGATAGCAAAAATAACGATGATAATCGGGTAAACCAATAGCGTTTTGAATAACAGATCCCACCATTGCTTAAAATATTTTTCGGTATTAGGCAGACAATACAGAGCAAAGGCAACGGGGCTGATAATAATCAAGAACAATAGCAAGCCTCGCCGCAAAATAAGCATCACGAATACACCAAGTATGGAAAGAAATACTGGCACGATAACTGTAAGACCGATGAAAATAGCAACTTTAGAAAGACCGGCTGCTCCGCCAAATAAGAGTGTTCCAAGCAGACCTACTGTGGCACCCGTACCCAATATGCCACCAAGCACACCTAAACCAGCGCCAAAGATTCCTTGGACATCACTGGGACTAAAAGAAAGGTGGTTCGAAACTTTAAGCGGCGCCAGCATTAAGTCACCAATGCCAATTCCAATAATGTTGGTTATATCGACTGCTGCCGCCACAATATAAATAGATAAATTGATAAGTACGGCCGCAATTAAGATACGTGGCGCCATTTTTTTGGCGGTGTAGGCATCAATCACGCCACCGCCAATAGCTTGGCCAAAGACCAATACCAGCATCGCGATAATCAGCACGATATTGCCGTAAATACGGAAGTTAGACCAGATTTGGAAGGTGCCGTCATCGCCATTGGGATTAGTGCTTACTGGCGGTGCATGCAAGAATGGCTGCACGATTTGGGTAAATAACCAGTCTGATAGATCCGATACACCATTGAATACGGGGCAAAGTAACCACGATAAGTTGGTAATTGAATTTGCCTCGCACGTTACGTTGGGATCATGGCACAACACGCCTTGGCCATTACATTGCGGTGCCCCGCCCGGCACTCCACCTGGTGGAACACCTGGGGTCACTGGGGCGGCTGCCGAACCGCCAATTTTCATATTTACCGCTTTGTCCATATAGCAATTGTTTGCTGCGTGCGTTTCGGCCGGTGCAGGCGGCTTTGGGCTACCTTTGTCGCCCTTATAGTCTGTCAGAAAATATTGCACCGCGTCGCCGGTGCCTACGTTATGAATGACGATAACGTCAGAGCAATTATCCCCATTGTCCAGAAATACATTTGGATACACAGTGGATTGTGAGTAACCGGGCTCACCGCCGTCAGCGTGCTTGATAGTAGTCTCACTGGTAAAGATGAACTCGATGTTGTAGTTTCCAGAATCCTTTAGAGCAACATTAAAAGGATCTGGTTTATTCACACATTGTGCTCCGCCATTTGCAAGCGGCGCACCTGATTCGTCCATGTCAAGCGTGCCATTATCAATGCCAGGCTTTCCAGCGGGACCATCTAAATGAATATTTCCAGGGCATGCGTAGCCCTTGATAGCGTAATTGTATATGGTATCGCCAATATTTTGATCAAAGAAAGTATAGGTTTGGTTGCCAACATGTCCTTCAATGGTAGCCCGGTTTATCCAATTAAAAGTCGCACTTTTTATTTCTGGTTCTGAGGCTGCAAAGGCTTTAGCAGGCCGTAAAACCGTTGCAAAAAAACTAAAAAGAAACACTAACAGCAAAGAAGTTATGACTGTGCGTTTTCTTTTTAGCATAACTGTCATAAATATAGCACACCCCAAGAAAGCAAGCACGCTCACAAGTGCCTAGACACTGCCGGCTTTAAGCAACCAGCCTTGCAACTACTCACTAGTGTTAATATAATCAACATTAAATGCTCTTGATACACAAATCAAAAATCCTAACATTTTTAAGTCTAGCGGCCATAGTTTTGCTTGGACTAATTTTGGTGCATCCTGGCAAAGCATTGGCGGCCGCGCCGCGCTGTTTCAATGATGCCGCGCAAGAAGTACCGTGTACAAGCTTGCGGGCAACCAATTTGTTGTTTCTACAGGACGATAAGTGTTACATATCGCGGCTGAATGCAGACAGCAATACACTCTACTACGTCGAAACAGATTGTAATAATCCGCAGAATGACAACGGAACTATACCCGGCGGCATTATCAATACAGGGGATACTCCGGGTGCCCATAGTTGCGGCGGTGTGCAAACAACGACTGATTTTGGCTGCAAGGGTTCTGATAATCCAGTTGTCCAGTTGCTCTATGCAGTAATTCGTTTCTTGTCGGTCGGGGTAGGCATCATTGTAGTTGGCTCAATTGTGGTGGCGGGCATCCAGTATTCGACGTCCCAAGGCAATCCTCAGGCCACTGCTGCTGCCCTGAAACGGGTCGGTGCCACGGTCACGGCCTTGTTTATATATCTGTTTATGTACGCCATACTGAACTGGTTGATTCCGGGAGGATTGTTTAAATGATAGCTTTATTTCAGAATTTTGCCGTTGCCTGTTCAGCCTCTAAAAGCTTTTTTGGTCTGCCGACTTGGTACAAATACCTTCAAAGTTTTCAGGTGAATGATTTCCAGGGCAGTCCTACCATCTGTCAACCGCAGATTAATAACCTAAACGATATTTGGTTGATTGTTGCAGCTGTCATTGAACTCCTGCTGCGGCTGGCCGCCGTAGCCGCTATTGCCATGGTAGTTTGGGGCGGCATTCAGTTTATCAGCAGCCAAGGAGAGCCCGAGGCGACCCACAAGGCGCGCGGAACCATCATCAATGCATTGGTTGGGTTGGTTATAGCCGTCGGTGCGGCGACATTCGTATCATTTATCGCGGGAAGGTTCTAAAGATGTGGTTTCTGATGTACTTACCTCTTAAGTTGGCCCAAGTAAGCAACTGTGCTCCAGGGAACAGTTGTGACCCTAATTCACAGACCAATTTTCCGGAAGTCACCGCCAGCGCCGATACTATAAAGACCGGGCTTCAGATTTTCTTCGGCATCATAGCCGCAGTCACGGTTATATACATCATAATCAATGCTATTCGCTACGCGACGAGTTTAGGCGACCCGAAGGCTAACGAACAGCTACGCAACAGCATTATCTATGCAGCCATTGGTCTGTCAGTTGTTCTGAGCGCAGAAGCTGTTGTGACCTTCGTGCTAGGGAGACTCTAAAAGTGAAGCGGCCTGTTATTTACCTGCTGATAATTCTTGGTTGTTTGGTGCCTATTTTGTCAACCAGCTATGCCTATGCAGTTGATGTAGTCACGCCAGCCTGCCAAAATGCTGACCCAAACAATCTACCGACCGTCTGCAAGGACAATGCCAGCAAAAACTGTCCGGATCCAACGGTACCGTGTACAGATCAGCCCATCTTTGGGCCACACGGTATCTTAACAACTATTATCAACCTGCTTTCCCTTGCACTTGGCGTTATTGCTGTCTTCGTTATTATCATTGGCGGCATCAAGTTTATTACGTCCTCTGGTGATCCGGCCAGCGTAACGAGTGCGCGCAATACTATTCTCTATGCAATAATTGCTTTAGTAGTAGTGCTTGCTGCACAAGCTATAGTTAGATTAGTGCTGAGTAGGCTATAGTAATAATAATGAAACGAACCCTTTTAATTACCCTGTTAGCCGCCGCATTGCCACTTATTGCTTTTGGGGGTCGTCCGGCCTACGCTCTGTTTGATAATGCCAAAAACGATGCCTGTCAAGGCGTTGCCTTAGGCGATCCAAATCCACCAGCCTGTGATCAGACTGCTGGCGTAAAAGTTAACAGCCTCATCACAGTTGCCATCAATGGTTTGTCAATAATAGTCGGCGTGGCTGCCGTCATAATGATTATAGTCGGCGGACTCAAGTACATCACTTCGAGCGGCGACTCAGCAAGTACCAATTCTGCTAAAAACACTGTACTCTATGCAATCGTCGGTTTAATCATTGTGGCGCTAGCGCAAATAATCGTGCGCGTAGTTGTGCATAGGTCTTCGGACCTGCCGCCTTGTCCGCCCGGTGCGAGTCAGTTACCCAATGGCACTGCCTGCAAAACTTCTTGAAACAACAAAAGCGTTTGTGTTATAAACTAAGAGAAGAAAAGAAAGGTCACATATTAAAATGATTAAGAAATTAAAAGAACTATCAATTGCGCTGGTCACGGCTGCTTTGTTGCTTTTACCTGGGGTCTTGGCACCGGCACTAGTATCGGCGCAGAGCGCTACTTGCGATCCAAATAGCGGCTCAGCTAATGTACAGGGTTGTTTGGATGCAGGAGCCTGTTTCAGCACCAATAGCACAGCATGTCCTCAAGCTCAAGATCCGGCCGGTAAGGTTAATTCAATCATTACTACGGTTGTTAATGTTCTTTCGCTCATAGTTGGGGTGGTTGCCGTCATCATGATTATCGTTGGCGGACTCAAGTACATAACATCGAGTGGTGACTCAGGTAACGTTACGGCTGCTAAAAATACCATAATGTATGCCATCATTGGATTGGTAATTGTTGCTCTGGCGCAGATAATTGTTCGCTTTGTGCTTGCCAAAGTTTCGTCTTAAAGTAAACCCGTTCTTATATTGAAAAAACCGCTTGGGTTACAAGCGGTTTTTTATTGCGGACAGGGTTTTATAAAACCTGAATTTTCTTAACGGTGTCCTGCTTCAACTTAGTAAAGCTGATAGTCAAAACGCCGTCCTTTAGAACTGCTTCAACTTCTTCTTCTTTAACTGGTACCGGCAGGGCAATGCTGCGTGAAAATTCACCCCAGTAGCATTCCTGCACAAAGTAATTCTCTACATCGTCTTCATTTCCAGCCGATAATGTGCCACGGACGCTCAGAGTATTGTCGGCAATACTGACGTCAAGATCGTTCTTGTTCACGCCAGCAGTGCGTGCCTTAACAACCAGCCTGTCCTTGGTTTCGTAGACATCAACTGCTAATTGGCCTGGTACGGCTTCATCTTCATCCCACTCATCTGGTGACGGTGCGGCGCTGTCGTCAGCTGGCTGTTGCGTAGCGGCGCTATCGCCTGTATCATCATCGCCCAGGAAAGCTGCCGTCAGCTCGTCTTCCATAAGCAAATCTTCATCTCGATTTCGTCGAGCCATAGTTGTTACCCTCCACTCGTCAGAATCGATTTCCGACTTTCGTAAACAAACTTTTTGTTTACTGTCGCCTACAATCGCTTCTTCCTCTCAATTTTGTAAACTGTCGAGTAGGCAAAGCCTACTCCTTGGTTTACAAAATTGGATTGAGCTTAAATTGTATATAGTGGACTATTTTGCAATTTTTGTTCCTTAGCAGTATATCGTAAGCCACAAACAGCTGGCAATGGTATAGCCTCCTTATTTACAACATAACCTTTACAACAGCGACTATTAACAGTGTAGCGCTTGTGTCTAACTTTAAAGGCCGGCGTATTATTGGCCTATGCAACTATTGGAGCGGATTATCAGTTTGGTTGCACCGCATAATTGTCTATCTTGTGGCCGCGAGGGGTCTTTACTCTGTAATTGGTGTCAGCCGGATGCTTGCCCAACTTTGCCTTCACGCTGCTATCGTTGCCATAAACTCACCACTTATTCCAAAGTATGTAACAGTTGTCGACCGCGTACCAGATTAAGCCACGTATGGGTTAGGACAGAGTACGAAGCCTTGGCTAGGGAGCTAGTCAAGCAGTTAAAGTTTGATCGCAACCAGTCGTCTGCCAGAGTTATAGCAGAACTTATGAGCGAGGCCTTGCCGTATTTGCCGGAGAGCACAATTCTTGTGCACAACCCAACTAGTACCAAGCATGTCCGTGAGCGTGGCTACGACCAAGCTAAGCTGCTTGCAGCCGAGCTAGCGTCTATTAGCAAGAGAAGAAATTTGACGTTGCTTTCTCGAATAAACCAGGTGCAACAAGTAGGTAGTAAAAGGCGTGAGCGCTTAACCCAATTGCAGGGAGCTTACCGAACACTGAAACCCGAGCTCATAAAAGGAGCGTATATTTTGCTGGTGGACGATGTCAGTACCACTGGTGCAACGATTGAGCAAGCTGCGCTGGTTCTTAAACAAGCTGGTGCTAAACGCGTTGACGCTGTTGTCTTCGCCCAAACTCAGTAATCATTTATCCACAGCTAAGTAATTAATCTGTTTTTAAGCTTGTGCTTAGGTGTATAATGGTTCGCATAAACTAAATAATCAAAAATTCCAAGGAGAAAAAAATGGCAGCAAAAAAGAAAACAGGCTTTAAAAAGAAGCTCGGTAATTTTTTCAAAAATCCAAAAGGCGTAGTTTTGTTAGTATTCGTACTCGCCTTTGCTGGCTTCGGTACATACAAGCTCTATCATTCACACGCCGATAAATCAGGGGCTAGCGTATATAGTTGTGGGCTAGTGCAAAACATAGGTTTATATAATACCGGCGTCCCGGGTCACTATATTACTGGTGACTGTGTCAGGATCGTACAGGAGGTACTGAACGCAGAAGGTAGACTTCACCCTAATTTTCAATGGGTAGTTCTTGATGAAGACAGCGCATACGGGCCAAAAACGGCATATACTGCCGCGGCATTCCAAAATAATTGGGGAAGTGTTGACCCTACCTTCGCGGAACGGGGTGGCGTTATTGGTCCGCAAACTTGGGATAGATTGTATCGTTCTTGTCAAGTGCAATATGACCAAGGCTTTATTGGCTTTGACGTATGTCATTAGTATAGATAATAGGCCAATCTGGTAGGTAAAAGGAGAAAGTGAAACGTCTTGTTGGAGTAATAATCATGGTTGCAATGCTCTCAAATATGGGCATTGCCCATGCGGCCAGCAATTCGTTGCAACTTAACCCTTCACAAACTAGCATTACAAATGGATCCGAAGTCCAACTGACTGTCAAGACTAATACCAGCACTGCCATAGTCGGTGTTCAAGTTACAATTACCTATGACACAAAATATTTAAAGTTTTTGTCCTTCTCTGATGCCGCAGCCCCTTTTAACTACATATGGCTTCAAGGAGATTTTGACAATACCCTGAAAACAACTCGCTCGAATAAAGGTGGAAGCAAGTTTACTGGCCAGCAAACCGTGTTTGTAGCTAAGTTTAAAGCGCTCGCTAACACAAGTGGCACAACTATAACTAGTAGTGGCCGGGCATACGCCAATAGTGAGGTTGGTCTGGACGGAAGCTCAACTAAACTTGCAATTGCTACACCTACTACACCTCCCCCTACTACCAAACCAGGTGGCTCTACAACTGGGACATCAGGCTCTACCGGTTCGGGCAACTCGTCCACAGGCAATACTGCAAATGGTATATCAGCGGACGGTTCTGCCACGGATTCGTCTACAGGAAGTGCAGACGGCACAAATAATTCAGGAGACTCCATAGCCAGCAACTCGGGGGGTGTGGCAGGGGTTCTGGGTTCAGTTAAGTCCATAGAGAGGCATAAGCCGCTGCTGCTTCTTTTTATTGCAGGCTTACTTGCACTATTTGGTGTTGGCACGTGGCTTTGGCTTCGAAGGCGGAAACGCCTAAAGCATAGTACTCAACTTACTGAGCCTGTAGGTGACGCCGACATTACCTCGCCTATTGTTGCGTCTACAGCAACTGACTATTCAGGCTCAAACTGGATGCCTACTCAGCCTGCTCTGCCAGCCAGTCCTGCTTCTGTTTTGCCGCAAGCTTCTGCAGAAGTTAACACCGAGTCTTTCTCGCCTGCTGCCCCACAGACTGCTACAGCTATTCAGCCTGTATCAACTGTTTTTGAACCGCAAGTTGTTCAGCCTTCAGTCTCACAAACATCTGCACCTGCAGCAGCTCAAACCGCAGTTGTTCCAGAAAATTCTACAGTAGCGCCTCAAGCAGCTATATCACCGCAATCCAATGCTCGGCCGTAAGCAAATTAAAGCAATTTTAGGCTCCGACGAGCTTATTATTGCTTTGGTTATATTCTTCGTGGGAGCCTCTTGGTCATGGTTCTTTATGAGCAAAGTAGCCCAGCTGGCTGACTCCCTGCTTCTTGGCTATCTGCTTGCGCTATTTGGCTTCAGTGTCATAGTTGGCATAAGTTCGATCATCTTTATCACAACGATTTTTAGATTAAGAGATTGGGTTAATCAGTTCCGCACAGTTCCCTTATGGATAATCTCACTCATATTTTTTATATGGGCTGGCATTGGTTATTTAGTTGCATGGCTTATTACGGTTATTTGGATAGGTCGAGGTGGTAGTTGGGATACCGTCATGCCGTTTTCATCACTTACGCCACTTGTTGCTCATACACCCTTGTGTTTTCTAGGTCGATTTGTAGGATTCTATGGCCTTACGGCAACCGTTATGACTCTGTTCTTTATTGTATGCATGAAAAAGCTGCGACGGTTTGCAATACCGACCACAATAGTGATTCTATTAATCTCGTCATCCGCATGGTTACTATATAGACAGCCTGATGGTCAACCTATGAGGGTTGTGATTGTATCTGAGGGTTTGTACAATAAAGCCAGCAAAGTGCAAGGCACATATAATCTTGCAGTTTTTCCAGAGTATGGCTTAAACGCTCATGCCAGTGCTGCTGGCCGGCTACAGCCCGAAGGTCCAAAAGAAACATTCTATATTGGTTCTCAAAAAGAAGGAGCACCGGGTAACGCCAAAAATGCTCTTGTCTTTGCCTCCACACAGCGTGGTGTTATAGAAGAGCGCTCCAAGTCACGCCTTATACCGGCCGGCGAGTATGTGCCTTATTTTATTGAAGGGTTATTACGCTTGGCTCACAAGAACCAGACACTAACTTATTTCAATAAGCTGTTAACTTTACAGAAAGGAGCGGCTAACTTTACCCCGCTGTATGTAAATAACAATATTGCCATCGGAAGCGGTATTTGCTCCAGCATAATTTCGACCGAAGACTACCGCCACTTTACGTCCCATGGCGCGACCGTTTTAACTAATTCAGCGTCGCTTAGTCATATAGACAGTAGGCTGTATACGTTTCTTCATCAAGGCCAAGCGTTGTTTATGGCTAGCGCTAACGCCCGGCCATTTTTGCAATCATCTAACAATGCGCCTGCCTTTGCCCTTGATAATAACGGGCATATATTGGCACGTATAAGCCCTATACAATCCAAAATAGTTACTATAACAACCAATAAAAAACGTACGCCGTACACTGTGCTTGGTGAATGGCCGGTTTACGTTGGTCTGGCAATACTAGCAGTAATGGGCATAAAGAAAATCAACGCTGTAAAAAAGCTACATGCTAAGAAAGAAAAAACAGTAAAGAAAAAATAAAATTTGGCGGAAGGGGTGGGATTCGAACCCACGAACCCTCTCGGGTTACCTGTTTTCAAGACAGGCGCACTAGACCAACTATGCGACCCTTCCTCGTCGAAGCTACCTAAAAAGCCCACCGCTTTTGCCGCTAACCTCTGTCTCGCCAAAAGCTAAGGGCTTACCGGCACTTCTCCTCTCAAAATTGTAAACATCTATCGATTGGTTTACAATTTTGTACTTTTTGCGGGTTTCCAAAGAAAACAGCTTCATTCACCGAACCCTCCGCTCCGCGGGATGGGTTCTCACAAACACTCTAACAAGTTTTGTGCCCAGACCAAGGTCTAGTCACAAAACTTGGCGGAGAGGGAGGGATTCGAACCCTCGCGGGGGCTTATGGCCCCCCTAACGATTTAGCAAACCGTCCCCTTCAGCCAGCTTGGGTACCTCTCCTCGTCAGCGTGTAATGATACGATAATCTGACTACCGACAAAACAAGTTTGCTCGGCACCCTTGATTATCGTATCGAGCCGCTTCCTCTCAAATTCGCGAATGTCAACGCAAATTTGTTGGCTGAACAGAGGCGATTATATCAGATATATGCTTGAGTACCTCTCATTTTCTGCTTTGAGTACAGAGCAATGATACAATACGCTTATGCAGGAGGGTGATAAGCAACAACCGGGCCAGGTTATAG
>CAYVSP010000018.1:0-17466 GCA_964453655.1 uncultured Candidatus Saccharibacteria bacterium | reverse complement strand
AAGCACGCCGCCAGCGTTCATCCTGAGCCAGGATCAAACTCTCCATAAAAGAGAACTGATTTACTCAATTCAATGAACTGACGTTGATAGTTCGCTTCACGCGAACTTCTAGCAACCTTGTCCGGGGAGGACGCTGGCTGCCAAATTGCACTACCAAATTTTCAAAGTTCTTCAGCGCTATCAGATACACCCGAGCCTACCTAACGCAGACCCCACAGACGAGTACCTCAAAGCGTGATGTTCATCTTATCTGTTATTTACGCTTGTGTCAACACAGAATCTAACACGCCTAAGTTGACCAAGCCTAAGTCTTTACTAAAAAAATAAATAGTTTATGATATAACTCGATGACAGAGATAGAGAAGGACGCACCAGAACCAGCTTCTGAAGAAATATCATGCGAAACGTGTGTGGCTGCTTGCTGCCGTGCAGGCATGACTTTTATGCTCTCTGAAACCGAGGTTTCTATACATAGACGTCAGATGCGCCTTAAGTCTATCTTAAAGCCAAGAGATTATGCACAACGCTTTCCTGTAGATGCACAACGATTAGATGCCAATGGTAACATCAAAAAAGTAAGAACTAATCTGCCAATACCCAAACGCACGGGTTTTTATATTCTTCTAACTGACTGCGGCAATATTGCTGAAGATAATAGTTGTGCAAATTACGAGAACCGACCTCAAAGCTGTCGCACATATGAAATTGGATCTGAAGAATGCCGAGCGGCTCGTGCCGAATTTGGCCTTGATGGTCATGAATATATGCGCGGGGATCGACCAATTGAAACAACTGAGCCAATTAAAGTAACTATACCTCGCTTTGAGGCTGCTAATCCTTCGGCTCCACCTTCTTGGTCGGCTTAGATTCTGTTTCTAACTTAGAGTCTGGTAACTGTTCAGCTTCACCGTCTTCTTCGCTATCCAGCGAATCTTCTGTCTTATCAACTAAAGCTAAGGAAACGGCATTATCGCCATCATTTAGACGCATAATTCGTACACCTTGAGTGGCTCGTCCTAATGCGGGTATATTCTTGAGTCCTAAGCGAATGGTCTGTCCTTGCCCAGATATAATAATAAGCTCCTGGCTGTCATCTTTCAGCGCTTTAACACCTACCAACTTACCTGTCTTATTATTGACAACTGCTGAGCGGATACCGACGCCGCCGCGGGCGTGGGCCGTAAACTGATCAATATTAGTGCGTTTACCATAGCCAAGTTCACTTATGACAAAAATGTATGCACCCTTTTCAACTATGTCCATGCCAATAACTTGGTCGCCCTGGCGCAATCTAATACCGCGCACGCCGCGCGATACGCGGCCCATCGGACGCACGTCCTTTTCATGAAAACGAATTGCTTGTCCGTCGGCTGTTGAAATTAATACCTCATTATCACCGCTCGTCATTTTAATCCATTTGAGCTCATCACCGTCATCAAGGTTAATAGCAATCAGCCCACTCTGTCGGACGTTTTGATAAGCTTCAAAAGCAGTTTTCTTAACAACACCCCTGACAGTACACATCAGCAAGTGCCCGCCGTTGTTTTGTTTACTGATGTTAATAACGGAGCTTACTTTTTCTTCCGGCTGAAGCTGTAATAAATTAACCAAAGCAATGCCTTTGGCACTCAAGCTGGCGGTCGGTACTTCATAGGTTTTCAGCCTGAACACACGGCCGCGATTAGTGAAGAATAAGAGGAAGTCATGGGTACTTGCATTAACTACGTGTTCAATAACGTCTTCTTCACGAGTTACCATACCGCGGCGGCCCTTACCACCACGCCCTTGCTTCTTATATTCAGCTATTTGGCTGCGTTTAATGTAGTTTGCCGATGTAAGAGTAACAACGACCTGTTCGTCTGGAACGAGATCTTCATCACTCATTTTGTTAAGTTCGCCGGCAATAATTTTTGTACGCCGCTCATCGCCGAACTGTTTCTTCATAGCCAGAAGCTCATCTTTAATAATCTTCAGGATTTTCTTCTCGTCAGCCAAAATAGCTTCCAGCTCGCCAATAAGTTTAACCAGTTCAGCTAGTTCGTCCTCAATCTCTTTGCGCTCCAAGCCCGTCAGGCGGCGCAACTGCATGGCCAAAATAGCCTGAGCCTGGATTTCCGATAGTTTGAACTGTTTAATCAGATTAGCTTGGGCTTCTTCGCTAGTCTGCGAAGCACGGATGGTCTTAATAACTTCATCAATGTGATCGAGCGCAATTTTAAGCCCCTCTAAGATATGGGCTCGGGCTTTGGCTTTCTTAAGTTCAAATTCCGTGCGACGACGGACAACGACCTGACGATGTTTAATGTATTCCTGCAAAATATCCTGTAACCCGAGAATGCGCGGTTGAATGCCATCAACCAGCGCCAGCATGTTGTAATGAAAACTGGTTTGCAGAGGTGTTAATTTATACAACTGATTTAAAATCTTCTTGGGGTAAGCGTCCTTTTTGAGGTCAATAACAATGCGCACCTCGCCTCGGGCTGTTTCATCTCGTATATCGCTGATGCCGCTGATTTTCTTTTCCTTTACCAGATCAGCAACCTTGATAATCAGACTTTCTTTGTTCAGTGCGTATGGGATTTCGGTAATAATAATCTGGCTTTTGCCTTGTTTGGTTTCCTCGACACTGGCTACACCACGCATTACCACACCGCCTTTACCCATCGCAAAAGCCGTGCGGATAGACTCGCGGCCGTAAACAATCCCGCCAGTCGGAAAGTCTGGTCCCTTGACATGCTCCAGCAAATCATCAAGTGTAGCGTCTGGTTTGTCGATCAATGTAACAGTGGCGTCGACAATTTCGCTCAGATTATGCGGCGGAATATTAGTAGCCATCCCGACAGCAATACCAATTTGACCATTTAGTAACAGGTTCGGCAGTCGGGCTGGCAAGACTTCCGGTTCTTGACGTGTGCCATCATAGTTATCACGAAATGGTACGGTTTCTTTCTCGATGTCAGCTAACATAGCCTCGGCATAATTCATCATTTTGGCTTCGGTGTAGCGGTAGGCGGCCGCTGGATCACCGTCCATTGAACCAAAGTTGCCTTGCCCGTTGACCAGCATGTAACGCATAGCCCAAGGTTGAGCCATACGAACCATAGATTCATAAATAGCACTATCGCCATGCGGGTGATACTTACCCATGACTTCACCCACAATCTGAGCACTTTTAACGGTTTTACCCGTTGGCGTTATGCCCATGCGGTTCATAACATACAAGATCCGGCGATGTACCGGCTTTAAGCCGTCGCGAACATCCGGTAGAGCACGAGCAACAATAACGCTCATAGAATAACGGAGGTAGCTGTCCTCCATAACATCCTCTACTTTACGGCGCTCAACCACCCGCGAGTGAGCTAGATCAAGCAGCTCATCATCGTCAAAGCTACGATTTTCGGGTACTGTATCTCCTACTGATTCGGCAGGTGTCACTTCATTCATATCGTCGTCTGCCATGCTAAATATCCAGATCTTTTACAAACTTAGCATGTGTTTGAATAAAGTTTTTACGCAATTCTACCTCTGTCCCCATCAGTTTATTGAAGATAGCGTCAGCTTTTTCGGCATCGTTCACCCGCACCTGTACTAATACCCGTTGCTCAGGATTCATGGTAGTTTCAAATAACTGATCGGCATCCATTTCTCCTAAACCCTTGTAACGCTTCTGCTCGACAAAACCGGCTTGTTTAATGCGGTCTTCGTGTGCGTCAACTTTAACGCCCTCTTTTTTGCGAGCCTCGACTCGCTCAGCAATAACATTTTCCAGTTCCGGCTCGTCATAAATAAAAACGCTCGATTTGCGACCTGGCTTGACCAGTTCGAACAGCGGCGGTTTAGCTAAGTACAAGTAACCGCCGTCAATTATCGGTTTCATAAAACGGAAAAAGAACGTTAATAGCAGGGTGCTGATGTGGCTACCGTCAACGTCGGCGTCGGTCATGATAATAATGCGATGATAGCGCAATCCGTCCATACTAAACTGTTCTTCTATACCTACGCCCAACGCTTTAATAAGAGTGACTATCTCGTTATTGCCAAGCATACGGTCTAGTCGAGCTCGCTCAACATTTAGAACTTTACCGCGTAGCGGTAGTATTGCCTGAGTCTTGCTATCACGACCACCTTTAGCCGAGCCACCGGCCGAATCACCTTCCACAATATACAACTCTGAATCCTCTGGATTGCGACTAGAACAATCGGCCAGTTTGCCAGGCAAACCCGAGCCTTCCAAAACACCTTTGCGAATAATATTTTCTCTGGCGGCACGGGCAGCTTTACGAGCCCGCGCGGCCAATAACCCCTTGCCGACAATTTTACGGGCAATATTAGGATGTTCTTCCAGATAATAATTAAGGTATTCACTTAAAACTTGACCGACATAACCGCTGACCTCTGGATTACCCAACTTGTTTTTAGTCTGACCTTCAAACTGCGGATCAGGTAGTTTCACCAAAATAACGGCGGTGAGGCCTTCACGTGTATCTTCACCTGATAAGTTTTCTTCTTTTTCTTTAATCAGCCCATTTTTGCGGGCGTATTCATTAATAACTCGGGTCAGGCTCGCCCGAAAACCGGTTAAATGAGTGCCGCCATCAGGATTAAAAACGTTATTGGCGAAAGGTTTTATGGTTTCAGTAAAAGCATCAGCATATTGAAGAGCTATTTCTACCTGGGAGTCCTTGATTTCCTTATCACAGTAAAAGACGTCTTCATCAATAACCTCTTTGCCGAGGTTCAGGTGCTTAACGTAAGAACGAATGCCGCCCTCGAAGTAAAAACTGTAGCGTTGGCCGGTGCGTTCGTCATGAATTGATGTTCGCACTCCCTTTGTAAGGTATGCCTGATGGCGTAAGCGATCTAAAATAGTGTCGTAATTGAAGTCAATGGTCTCGAAAATACCCGCATCCGCCCAGAAGGTTATTTCGGTACCGGTTCTATCACTTTTACCGGCAACTTTCAGATCGGCTTGGGGTACTCCTAGGCCATACTCTTGGGTGTACATTTTACCATCGCGATGAACAGTTACCAGCAATTTGGTAGAAAGCGCGTTAACCACACTGACGCCAACACCGTGAAGACCACCCGAAACCTTGTATCCGCCACTGCCGAATTTACCACCGGCGTGCAATACGGTCAGTACAGTTTCAACAGTGCTTTTCTTGGTCTTGGGATGAATATCGGTTGGTATGCCTCGCCCATTGTCAGTTACAGTCACGCTGTTATCATCATGAATAGTTACTGTAACTTCGTTGGCATGCCCAGCTAAAGCTTCGTCAATACCGTTATCAACCAATTCCCACACCAGATGATGCAAACCTTCAATGCCAGTGCCGCCGATGTACATACCGGGGCGTTTTCGAACAGGCTCCAGCCCTTCTAGAACCTGAATTTGCTCAGCGCTATAAGCTTTTGAACTTTTATTTGCAGCCACTTAAGAAAAAATACCCTCTTATTTAGACGTTACCACCATAGACGTTACGTATATTATAGCTAATCAATCTGTTTTTGCCAAGAAAAAAAGCATTGCATGAACACACTGTTTGGTGGTTTAATTAACACTAGCGGAATTATTCTAACAAAAAACAAAGCCCGCCATGCTGAACAAATTATTATCCAACCTACCTTTTAACCCTAGCCTGATTGGGCAAGTCTCTTTCTATGCCAAGCGGTTAAAGCGTGAAACCTCAGTCCGACGACTCGGCTTTATCGTACTACTGTTAGCCCTATTCTTGCAGTTATTTGCTTTTATGGCACCAGCCCGCTCAAGCGTAACTGCCAGTCCCACTAATGACCTTATAAACGGAGGATTTGGGGACCAAGGACAGGCAGTCCAACATTGCCTGAATCAAGGCGAAGACTATGGAATTATCCTAGCCCACTTTAATATTGGCTGCGCTGATCTTGATTATGGACACGCATCTACAGTTACATTAAATTCACGCGATTTTGATGGACAGCTTTATTCAATGGGTCGTGAGCCCAAGGGAATTGCCGGTGAGCAGCCTATACACATTGACAATGCTAATGATGGGCATGATTTATATCTGCGTTATCTGTGGGGATGGGACACTCATGGATCATCAACTTACCACGCCTTATCGGGCAAGACAGCCCAAGGTCTTCCCTTTTTCATACTTTTTGATTGCGGGAACTTGGTTTTCATTGGTCTTCCACCCACTCCACCGCCGCCGCCTCCACCGCCGCCTCCACCGCCGCCTCCACCACCTCCGCCTAAGGAGCTGTCCTGCACCAATTTGGTCATGAACGTCGGCGACAAAGCGCGGGTGCAATTGAATCAAAAAGTGACTGTCCGCGGACAAGCCGCCGGCAAAAATATACCGTTTGCTCAGACCGTCACCATGCACTACGATCTAGTAGAAGGCAGTACTAATAAGGTAGTATCGAGTGCTGATTCCGCCAAGATACCGTTCATTGCCAGTGTGGCGAACGATTCAAAGACACACGACTTCTCGGCTTCTAAGGCTGGAACGTACTTCATCAAACTATATGTAGGAGATGATATAACCAAGAACCTGTTGCCGGGCAGTGCCGTTGGCAACTGCGTTAAGCAAATAACCGTCCAAAAGCCTTGCGAAGAAGTTGTTAGCAGTAAAGATATAGAAAGTTGCTTGGTATCACACAAAAAGGCTAAGAATGTTACGCAAAACTTAGCGAACGCAAACGGTAGTACGGCAAAAGCCGGCGACGAAATTGAGTACACTGTTTCGCTGACTAACACCGGCAAGGTTACCGTGCCAAAGTCAGCCTATAAAAGCATCCAGGAAAGTATCGGCGATGTATTAGATTATGCCGACGTCGTAGATTTGCATGGCGGCACCATGGATAGCCATAAAGTTGTTAGTTGGCCGGCAGTTGATGTTAGAGCCGGTCAAACAGTTGAAAGGCTGATTACCGTAAAAGTAAAAGATCCAATTCCAAATACTCCGGTATCTTCTTCTGACCCCACCCATTTCGACTGTATTATGACCAATGTCTTCGGTGATACTATCAATATTAAATTAGCGCCCAATACGGTTTGCGTAGCCGAAAAAATCACCACAAGTTTGACAAACACCGGCCCGGGCGCCAGCGTAATAGCTATCGGCGCCGTAACAATTGTCGCTGGTTACTTCTTTGCCCGCTCGCGGCTGCTAGCCGAAGAAGTAGACTTGGTACGTAATGATTACGCCGCTACAGGAGGGCAATGATGAGCGAACGTTTACAGGAATCGCATGAACAGTTTAAGCCGGTTGAGCAGAGCGCTGAAACGCATAGGCCGCTACGCGAAGTTTCGGTTGAGCATGAAAAGCAAAAACAGCATGAGAAACTTATAAATGCAGAAAAAGCTGTTGAGCATCACGCCAAAACCAAGGAGTCGACTCACGTAGAAAAAGACTCGCATAAACACGAACAGCCGCTTTATGTTAACAATGAGCTGAAGCGTATTGCGCTTGATAGGACACTGGCGCGGGTACGCCGCCACTTATCAAAGCCCAATAAAGCCCTCAGCAAAGTCATCCACCAGCCGGCTGTGCAAGCTGTCAGTGAAGTTGGAAGCAAAACTATCGCCCGACCTTCCAGCCTCTTGCTGGGTGCATTTTTCGCTTTAGTTGGTAATAGTGTGCTGTTTTACATGGCCAAGCACTACGGTTTCACCTATAATTACTTACTTTTCTTCGTCTTCTTTGCGGCCGGTTTCGCTCTGGCTTTGGTTATTGACGCCGTCCTCTGGCTGCTGCGGCGTGGTCGCGTTAACACTTAAAGTCCCTGATTCATTACTAGAACTTACTGCTGCGTCACGATTATGTAGAGTTCCTTCACGATCAATGTAAATAGTATCCTCGTCATTATCTCCCTCGGTCACCGCACCACCATCTGACGTTTTATTAAGTTTAATCTCCCCACTTAAGGCAGACTGTGCTTTATCGGTACTGCCTATATTTTGCTTTAATTCTTGAGCTATAGTGGAAATCTCTTGCTTCTCAAGCTGGCTACTGGAAATATTGGGCGTTGTAGGGTTTATAGAGCCGCTAGGAGCAGTAGATTGCAAACTTTGCGAGAATGATACTGGCTGGCCAGATAAGGGCGACTGTGCGGCTCCTAACGGCGTTGCTTGAGGCATAGCTTGCGTTAAAGACGGGCTGGCCGGTGGTGTTATAAACGGATTAGTATTTGCCGCCACTGGCTGTGGCGCGCTGCCGGCCGGTGGTAATGTAGCTCGTCTTTTAGCTAACCAATCATCCAAAAACGAAGAGCCAGTTTGACCTGCAGGCCTCGGTCCGCCGGCCACAGGCGCAACACCAGACATTGGACTGCGCCCTGGGAATGCATTAGGTGAAGATGGAGCGCCAAAGGCCGGATTAAAGCCGGTTGCCAGCGGCAAGTCCGGCGTTTTCATTCGTCCAAATATCTCTTTCTCTACAATTGCCTTTGGCCTTCCAAACTTAGCGGCCGACAGCTGCTTAAGTGCTTGACCGAGTTGCTTATTAGGTGTTCCGAGAGGTGGGATAATAGCCATACTGAATGGCTGAGCCGGTACACCACCGATAAGCATACGAACGACTGTGTTGTAATTAGGCAAGCGCTGCAAGTCATCCATATCAAAAACAGGCGCAAACTGTTTAGCTAAAAATTCGGCGTCATTAGTACCGACACGAAAAGACAGGATTGAACCAACATTACCAAAGACAGCATCACGAATTTCATCACTTAACTGAGTTGTAAACTGGTTAGCTACAATCAAATTAAGACCATATTTACGAGCCTCGCTTAAAATATCGGCAAATGATTCGGTTGAGAAGTTTTGAAACTCATCAACATAAAGTGAAAAATCCGGGCGCTCTTCTTGGCTTAGACTAGCTCGACTCATAGCTGCCGCCTGAAACTTCATCACAAAGATCATACCGAGAAGTTTAGAGTTAAGCTCGCCGGTGCGTCCTTTACTGAGGTTAACCAATAAAATCTTACCTGAGTCCATGACCTCGCGCAGATTAAAGGCGCTTTTAGTCTGACCAATAATATTGCGCATCATTTCATTATTTAAAAATGCCCCGAACTTGCTTACGAACCAGCCAAGTACTTCACTTTTATGATAGTCGCTGGTCTGGGCCATTTCTTTATTCCAGAAGTCCAGGACGGGTGGATCTGTAACGTAGCTGCGCAGCTTACGTTCGTACTGTTTATCAGTAAACACCTTAGGAATATCAATGAAAGTACCGCCTTCAGGGTTGCTCATAACCGTTAGGGCGGCGTTTCGGAACCAGTGTTCGTAACGAGGGCCAATGATACCTTGGTGTTGTGGGTCGTACAACTTATACAGCATGCTAATGGCTTCCTGAATTAGGAAGTCGCGCTGATCAGATGTCTGAAACTCAAACAGATTTAGGCCTAATGGATAATCCATATCGGCTGGACTGAAATAGATTACATCTTCGGTCCGTTCTTTAGGTACCATCGAAAGTAAGCGCTCAGCTGCATCACCGTGCGGATCGATGAAAGCGAAACCATTGCCTGCCAGCATATCCTGCAGTGCCATATTTTCTAAGAAGGTTGATTTACCAGTACCCGTCTGACCAACAGCGTAGACGTGCCGACGACGATCATTTTCACTCAAACGAATTGGCTTTTTAACGCCGCGGAAGATGTTATAGCCGAGTAGTTGGCCTTCGTCCGGTATATTGCGCGGCCCGTCCACCTGCTTACTAGCCTGCCTCTCTAGTTGTGAAGTCGGAATACTGCGATAATCTGGAAAGTGGAACATTGTGGCTAGCTCTACCGAATTCAAAATGCTTTGATTATTCTCTGGCGGGAAAAAGCGCAGAATATAAGCTGTTACAAAGCTTTCAATGTCCTTGCTGGGTGAATATTTAAAACCATTCTTGCCTGGTGCATCAAACAGAGCAAAGCTGGCTACTACGTTTTTAAGAATAGCTTGGGCGCGCTGGGCGATGTTGGAGCTGGCCACCACGCGAATAAGCACTTCATAGCCTGGATGGCGGGTTTTATCATCGATAGCATCTAAGATTTGCTGCTCCGAACTGGATAGGTTAGGTTTATCACTGTCGCCTTTATCCTCGGGAGGTTTAGTTATGGCGCCGAAAAACTGACGGACCAGTGCCATACCACCCTTCTTATCCTTGCCTTTTCGTTTTTTGCTGGCTACCGCCGACGCTTTTTTACGCCAGCCTGAATCAGCCGGCCGCATCAAGATCTGAATACCAGCTCCGTCTTCTTTATCAAGCGTAGACATGGCATTCAAAAGTGACTGCATGGCATCGCGCTTCAAGTCCTGAAAGGTCGCAATTGGATAAGCGTAATCTTCTTTTAGGGTTAATTCACCCCCTATAGTGCCACTGATTTTGCCGACCGGACTAAAAATATTGTGTTCGGCTACCTCTTCCAGACGAGCTGCCGGGTAGGCGCTGACAACCGCTTGTTTGACGACATCAACTAACGCGATTGGTACGGCCGCATAGAAATGCACAAAACCACGTGAACCAACTATTTCAAAAGCAAAGTGCCGTTGCCCATAGAAATGGCTCTTAAAGCCCTTCTGAAAGGTACTGGCGATAATGTTGTAAAGCACTTGGGCTTTACTAATATTCTCATCGATAAGATCACGCACATCTCGGCCGGCTGTTTCGGTATCTTCACTAGGTGGCGGCAGATGAATAAGCAATGGGACCATCTTTAGTCCACGCTCATAGTTTTTTTGCTCTCGTAGCAACCGTCGCGAGTGCAAATAGATAACAACACCGACAACTACAATCAGGCTAAGCAGTACGAAGATAACTATTAAAAAAGCATTCATAGATTTACTCGTCGCTTAAGCGAATGTCTTTGCTGTAGCGTTTCTTCATATAGTCCGCTTTGAACTCATTTAACTTCTTGTTCTGCTGGTGCGGATCATCTTTTGTGTGTTCAACAATAGCTTTGGCTTTATCGACCCATTCTTTTTCGATTAAGTCTGCGTCGTCGGCAGTAGCTGGAGCCGGTGGATTGGCTTGACCCTGCGCCAGTGGCAGCTGACTAGGGTTAGAGTTATCGATTGGTACTGTCGTTTGTATGCTAGATGAAGGCGGTGGCGACGGCGGGACCACCGGTGGCAAGGCACTGCCTGGCAGCTCAACACTGCGGCTTTCTTGTTCAGATTTTACAGGAGCAACTTCAGCCAATTTGGTGTCTGGCTTTCCCTCCACAGCATGAGGCTGAGGTAATTCAAAACCTGGTTCTTCTCTGTTAGCGGGTGACATACTTGTGCTTATTATACCAGAGGCCGCGTTATGTCATACCGGTTTATGGCGCGTTATTGCTTAGATCAGGTTCGAGGACGAGCCTGGAACTGAATTCGCGTTATATAGAGCAAAAAGGCTGCTATAAAAACAGCTAGAATGATAGCATCGTGACCCGTTAACTGGTCAATTGACCTTAAGATAAGCAGCATCACCGGCAACCAAGCGGCCAAGCTTGCCATCAAGAGTCGCTTTTTGGCCGATAACCGTTTACCAAACTTGAGAACTTTTATAATATGATTAAAGGTTGCAAAGAGTGCAATAAACAGTAAAACAAAAGGTATTACTACGACCGGTAAGGGTGAATTAAAGGGGTTAGTGGTAATAACTATTAAAAGCAGCAATACATATAAACCAAAAAGTGGCCAAAGCCGTAATAACCGTTTAAGGTAATTCACTGTTCAATACTAACTGATAAGCAACAAATACAAAACATAGTCTATTAACTGCATATAAATAGAAGCCAGGATGGTAAATCCGCCCTTTTAAATAAATTATTATGGCGCTTACCATCCAATGGCTTTTGACTGACCGCTCGACCTGCTTTAGGCAGGATTTGAGCGTCATTCTTCTCCCTTTTGTGAAGAGGTTTGTAAGATTTTAGTTTTAAAGCTTACCCCGATAGACTAGTTTAATAACACAGAAAAGTCAACAATAAATGATTGTACTATTCACAACTAGTATCTGTTAGATCGTATGTATCTTAGTTGTACATTAAACAATGGTATATTATGCGAGTCTTCCCTTGAGATGGCTTTAGCATTTTAAAGTATTTATTAAATTGATAAATGATTCTATAATATGACTTAGTCTGGAGTTTTCTTTTAATGGTTGAAGTATCAAGTTTTCCGGAGAATGAAATAGCCTCCCGCTTGCACCATGAAGGTTTAGTTTTTGAGAGTACAAAAAAATTTGGCGCCGCTCATGAAAAGTTTGCCGACGCTCGTTCGTTGCTGCTTCCGGGAAATACTGATTTTGATAATCCAATGAAGCCGGCGGCTATCCTGCAATTAGCTAGAATTGATCGAGATGATGGTTTTACTTTCGCCCGTGAGGCAATAAGCAAAAACGGAGAGCCTGAGAAACTCAAAGAAGGCTTCAATATGATGCGTGGTGCGAAACAATCCACCGAGGATTTGATTGCAAGAGGTCTTTTTAGTTTTTCTATAGAGGCGTGGCGCAAACTTATGTCAGAACATGGCGCTACCATTGGCACACTTTTTCGTCTATCTGTTATTAATCACGTGGTACTAGAAGGCGTAGCCGACAATACCCCCGTTGAGGCATATACTCAACCTGCTTGGAGTTTCCTAATAAGAGGATCAAATTATTACTATGCGGCGAACCATGCCATGAACGTTGCCCGCTATGAAAGAATTACTGTCAATGGGGCTGATGCAGCGCGTTGGTTTGGGCGAGCCGGTTTCACGGCAATTGGTGCTTTCAGTCATGACCGCGCAAATGCTTGGAATGTGAGCAGAACCGTCGCTGCTCGTTTGCCGCAGCTGCGAACCAAACGGGCTGCCCGAGCCAGTATCAATTCGCGGCCTTAAAAACTTGGTAGTTTTTTATAAAATCGCCTTTTTACTAACCGAAAGATTCATTAATGACTGAAAAGTTATGCACAGGTTTATATAAAAATTGCCATAAACGTTATTGACAGAGCTTTTTATGGTAGTTAAGATAAGCTCAGCACTTGAATAAAAAAAGTGCTCAAAAACAAAAAGACATCTGTAACAACGGCTTCTCGCAAGCCGTTGTTCCATGAAAAACCAAACAGGCAAAAATTCAAACACCAAACCCAAAAACATAATCCAACACATCAAAAGTCCGCTTTTAACCAAGCGGATTTTTGATTTTAACCCACTCAAAATGCTTGCGTTTTTATTAAAAAGATTGTATTGATTTATGCTCCGAACTCGCTACAATTAAGCTAAATGGCAGCCCGTGTCCATAGCATTATTGAAACCGGTCTCGTGGGTGTCATTACTGATATGGAATGCCATATCAGTAATGGGTTGCCCAATATAATCATCGTAGGCCTGGCCAGTAAGGCTGTAGATGAAGCTAAGGAACGATTAAGAAGTGCATTTAGCAGTTCTAAGCTGGAATTACCAAGGAAGCGCATCACCTTAAACCTGGCGCCAGCCGATTTACCGAAGGAAGGAGCCGCCTTTGACTTGGGCTTAGCCGCTGCCATCCTGAGTGCCAGCGGTCAATGTCAAGTACCTGATGACCTTATTATCATCGGTGAATTAGGTTTAGATGGTACTATACGGCCAGTTCGCGGCCTCATCGGTAAGTTACTCAGTGCACGCCAACAAGGCTATAATAAATTCTATATTCCCAAGGCCAACTTAGCTCAAGCCTTGCTAGTCCCCCGCCTCACCTTAATTCCGGTTGAAAGCCTACGCGAATTCTATCTTGATGTTACTCAAACGGTGCCTCTGCCACGAGTCCAGACTGAGAATGGCCGAGTACAATCAAAAGCAAAACGATTAAGCATTGGCAATGATTTTAAAGATGTAGTCGGCCAAGCTAGGGCCAAACGGGCTTTAGAGATAGCCGCTGCCGGTGCACATAACGTACTCTTGAACGGCCCGCCCGGTACCGGTAAAAGCATGCTCGCTAAAGCCGTGCCGAGCATTCTGCCGCCGCTTACGCATGAAGAGGTTTTAGAAGTCACGCATCTGCAGAGCCTGACTGGACCACAGTATGAAACGATTGTCATAGAACGGCCTTTTAGGGCGCCCCATCATAGTGCCAGCGACATTGCTATTATCGGTGGTGGACAACGGCCAAAACCAGGTGAAATCAGTCTAAGCCATCGAGGAGTCTTATTTTTTGATGAGTTACCGGAGTTTAGCCGAGCCAGTCTGGAGGCACTACGCCAGCCCCTAGAAGATAAAATTATTAGTGTTTCTCGAGCAAAAGAGAGCACTACTTACCCAGCCGATTTTATACTGGTAGCAACCGCTAATCCCTGCCCCTGTGGTTACTATGGCACCTCAAAAGTGTGCAGTTGTTTACAAGCTCAAATCATCAAATATCAGCGCCGTTTAAGTGGTCCGATTTTAGACCGCATCGACATGTACGTTGATGTTGACGAAGTAGCGCATGAAAGGCTGCTTAGCGAGCAATCTAGTGAAGAGCCGAGTGAAAAAATTGCTCAACGCGTATTGAGTGCCAGAAAGCAGCAGGCTCAAAGGCTGGGAGGAGCAAAAACCAACAGCAATCTTTCCAATCAAGAGATAAAGAAGCTGGGCGGCCTGTCTCCGGTGGCCAAAAAATTACTTGATCAAGCGGCTGAACAGCTACAGCTGTCTGCCCGTAATTATATACGTACCGTTAAAGTAGCTCGCACCATCGCTGACCTGAGCGATTCAGAGACTATCGAGACTGCCCACATAGCTGAAGCTCTCCAGTACCGCCGCCCCATCGCGCAACTATAATTTTGTTGACCTCTGTAAGCGCTTCTGTTAAACTACACCTCAATCAACGTTAACAGTGTAAGGAGAACGAGGTATCACTAAGCCGGTGCGCCTGAATGAAACAATTCGGGCTCCACAGCTACGGGTTATTGGTGAGGATGGACGCCAACTTGGTGTGCTCTCTCGCAATGAGGCGCTGGCAGCCGCTCAAGAGGCGGGGCTGGATTTAGCCGAAATTTCCCCTGATGCCAATCCTCCGGTCGTTAAACTCGTTGATTGGGGTAAGTACAATTATCAGCGCACCAAGCAGCTCCAAAAGAGCAAGCGTGGTGCTAAAAGCCCGGATATGAAGCAGATGCGCTTCGGCCTGAAAATAGGCGACCATGACCTCGACGTTAAGCTGAGGAAAGTCACCGAATTTTTGGAGCACGGCCATAAGGTCAAGATGACAGTAGTTTATCGAGGCCGCGAAATGGCTCACAAAGATTTAGGCTTTAAGTTAGCTGAGCGTATTACTGAGCGATTAGGTGACGCCATAGTTGTTGATTCGCAGCCTCAAATGCTCGGCAAGCAATTGCATTTTGTCATAAGGAGTAATGCCAGGAGTAAACATGCCAAAACTGAAGACGCATAGCGGTGCTAAAGACCGTTTGAAAATCACTAAACGCGGCAAGCTCATGCATAGAAGCGTGAACCGCAGCCACTTTCTGCAAAAGAAAAGTGCGGCTCGCAAACGCCGTATTGCTAGTGGTGGCGTACTAACCGGCAAGACCGCAACCAACATGAAGCGAAAGCTGGGAATCTAACTATGCGTGTAAAACGAGGTGTTACTGCCCACAAAAAGCATCAGAAAATTCGCCGGGCAACTAAAGGCTTCACGCGCTCTAACCGTTCTAGCATTAAGCGTGGCAAACAAGCCATTACTAAGGCGCTGGATAATGCCACACGTGATCGAAAGGTCCGTAAGCGTACCTTCAGACAGCTCTGGAATGCCCGTATTAACGCCGCGGCCCGCATGAACGGTACAACCTACTCCCGCTTAATTGCTGGACTTAAGAAGGCTAACGTGACCTTAGACCGTAAAGTTCTGGCTGAACTAGCCGTCAACGAGCCAAAAGCCTTCACAGCGGTCGCTAAAGCCGCTAAAAAGTAGTTAATTACGCTGCTGCTAGATACTCTTGCATTATTCTGACGCGTTTTTTGAACTTTTTGCTGTTTGCTTGTTTGCCAAGGTCTTTTCTAAACTGCGGTTCTTCGCCGTCAAAGTGAATATCAGCTGCGGCCTTGTAGCCTCTTTTTAGAGCTTTCTTGAGATTTTTACCTCTAGCATTAATTGCTATAACACGGCCGCTATTAACTTCTAGATTACCAGTTTCTTCGTTTTGCTTTATACCATAGTCATAAAGCTTAACTCCTTTTCTCATTATGGCTTTATCAATGCCGCTAATGACAGCGCCCTTTTCGGTTTTCTTGCTGTCTGGGTAGCCTTTGGCAGCCAAAGAAATACATACTGCTGCACCCTTGCGCCATTTTGGTTTTTCTATTTCAGCCAACCGCCCCTCAGCACAAGCAATACCAATTTCGACAAAGTCACTGTTTAGATCTGGCAGCACTGCTGGTGCTTCCGGGTCACCAGGCCGCACATTGACTTCGAGCAACTTAGGGCCATCTTTAGTTAACTTGATGCTGGGATACATAACACCTTTAAAGTCGTGCCCTTCAGTCTTTAAAGCCTTCATGAATGGTTCTATAAATAACCTGCCTAGTTTTTCTATATCATCAGCCGTGATGCCAGGCACAGGAGTAATAACACCCATACCGCCGGTCATTGGTCCTTTATCGTTATCATAAATTGTTTTGTGGTCCTGCATGGCAAATGGGAACATGACATATCTTTCACCGTCACACCAGGCATGCAAAGAAATTTCCGGACCCTCTAAATAGTCTTCAACTATGACTTTTTTGCCAACGTCTAAATAACCATCGTTTCTAAATTTCTCAAGCTTTGATGGAAGCTCATCAGGACTATTACAGATGGTTACGCCTTTGCCGGCGGCTAAGCCGTCTGCTTTAAGAACAACCGGAAACTCATCTTTTTCTAAGATGTAGCTCTGAATTGTATCAAGTGTCACCTCACTATTGTTTGCAACCTCAAATACCTTAAATTCTGCAGTTGGCACACCAAGTTTTGCGGCTGTTTCTTTCATCCAGACCTTTGATGATTCTAGTTTGCTTGCCTCTTTGGTAGGCGAAAAGTTGGGTACACCGGCCTCTGTCAAATCGTCGCCAAGACCGGCTGCAATCGGATCATCGGCCGTTACGAAAGCGTAGCCAATGCCTTTTTCTTTAGCCCAATTTACAAGCGCATTTTTGGCAATGTCCCAGTCGCCCAGTTCTTGTAACGAGGGCAATCCAGTCGACTCACTTATATCTGCCGCTAAAACTTTGTCAGGCCAGAGATAAACTTTGTCTACTAAGGCTGAATCGTAAGCCAATTGGGCTTCAACATGCCCCCTTGCAGCCGTATCAACAATTAAAACATCCATATTTAAGTTAAGTTTGTCCAAAATCTTTTGTGAGAGCAAGCATAAGCAAAATAAATTGTTTATGGTATAATAAACGTGCCAGATTATTGGCTGATCGCGTGCCCGTTAGAGCACGAGGAAAGTCCGGGCAGCTTAGGGAGAAGACAGTTGCTAACGGCAACCGAGGGCAACCTTAGGGAAAGTGCCACAGAAACG
>CAYVSP010000017.1:1603-17805 GCA_964453655.1 uncultured Candidatus Saccharibacteria bacterium | reverse complement strand
CCGGCTTTATCGGCTGGGCTGCCGGATACAATGGCCGGCTGGCCATTACCGCTGGTAATATAAGCGCCCCTTTTGGTGCTCACCCCTAATTGAGTGGCGATGTCATCAGTCAGCGACACATAGCGCACCCCTAGGTATGGCCTTACTAGCTTGCCACTGCTCTCCACACTCTTAATCAGGCCGTTTAAGTCATTAATGGGAATGGCAAAGCCGATGTTTTGGGCGCTGCCGGCCACGGCCGTATTCATGCCGATTACCTCGCTGTTGGAATTGACCAACGGACCGCCGGAATTGCCCGGGTTAATGGCGGCGTCGGTTTGGAAAAGGTTCTGCAGTGTTTCACTGGAAGATTGATCACCAGCCTCAACACTGCGCCCATAGCCGGAGATGATGCCTGAAGTAACCGTGTTTTGGAATTGGCCGAGGGCATTACCGATAGCTACCACCATATCGCCGACTTGCATCTTGCCGGAGTCACCTAGCGATGCCGGCGTAAGCGTCTTGCCTTTTTTATCCTTTATCTGCAAAAAAGCGACGTCCAGTGGATCGCTGTCATTAGTCCGCCCGACCACCGCAACATTATCTAGCTTCGTGCCATCGGACAGCGTCACGCTGACGCTACTAGTACCGGCTGGTACAACGTGGCGATTAGTCATAATCAGGCCATCGCTGTTGAGAATAATACCGGTGCCGGCACTCTGTTGTTGAACCGGCTGAGAGAAACCAAAGGCGTTGGTTTGGGAATCTTGGCCGGTTACATCAATCGATACCACACTCGGCCCAACCTTTTTGGCTATGTCACTAATAAGTTGGCTTTGACTGTCAACTACCTCTTTTTGAACTTGAGTATTAGAGCTCAGATTAGGATGGCTGCGGCCGCCAAAATAACCGCCGACAAAACCGGCCGCGAGGCTAACCAGCAACATGAAAACGACACCTAAAGTTTTGGCTTTATCCGGCAAGTTTGGTTTGGTTTTGCTGGCTGGATTTGTTTTTGGCTGATTGACTGCGTCCATTTGTCCCCCTCTTAGCTTTATTACGGTCTAAATTGCCTTATCGCCCCAATCTGAAAATACAATAACTATAATGATAACGGCCGTCATGACGAAGATCAGCTGGCGCCGGACTAACGTGCTTAAACGGTCAGTCTTCTCAAGATAATAAAGCGTGCAAAGCGTTAAGCCAATAACACTAAGTAGCAAGGTTGGCTGGGCAATAACACCGTAAAACAGCAACCAATGGCTCAAGACCCATACTAAGGAAGCCGCAAAATAACCCCAAAGGTAAGACAGCAAGCGGACCATTGGCTCGTCAAAAGTACTAAAAAAGTGGCGGGCTGAGGCATAGGCTATTACCCAACTTAAGGCTACCAAGCCTACCGTGGAGATGTCTCCCCAGCGTAAAAACAATGCCATAAAGCCGGCCAACTGCGCAATCAAGGCCTGCAACGACACCATGAAAGTGGTCGAGCCAGGCTTGATGGAAAGCAACCATACACCATAAGCCACCGCCCAAAGAATTTGCCACGGGCTAGTGCTGCTTTGGGCCATAAAAACCAGGACCGATACACCGACTATTAAATCAACCGCGTTGGCCCGGATATTGGCTGGCCAGTGGCGTGGTTTTACGGCAAACATCCGCCACTTGCTGAGCAAAATAACTACTAGCGCCAGTGGCACGACATGCAAGCGTACTAAGACAAGGATAATTACCGGCAGTAGCGCGTTAAAACCAATATGTACAAGATGTGACACGCCACTTTTCGGCTTAATACGAGCAATTACAGAAGCCATTCTAGCTCAACAACCCTAGTCTCTGTGCTAGCTGGTAATTAAAGCAACTCCTAAGATCAATTTGCCGCATCGCTGCCTAGTATTATATAGCCTCTCGCCATGATGAGCCATATTATATTAATGATGAGTTGCTCCTCTTGGGTTCAGCATATTATTGTTGGTCAGAGCCCAAAATAATAACAAAGTCAGCTGTGTAGTTTTTAGCTTCGGGATTAGCCGCTAAGTCATTGGTGGGCGTGACCTTAAACTTTTGTCCCAGATAAGTACTTGTTGTTGGTTTTTGATTATTCAAAGCTACTACGCGGGTGGTAGTTTTGGTCGTCGTATTAGCAACTGCTGCAACTGTTACGCCTTTGGCGGCCAGTTCATCGGCCTTCTTTTTAGCTAAACCGCTCACACCGCTGCCGTTTAATACCACCACGGTGGCGCCTTCTTTGGCGACTGGGTCATTGCTGGTCAATCTTTTTAGATAAGCTTGGATTTGGGTGAAGTCAAACAGCCCGGCAACTGGCCTTACTGCGCTGACGCCGCCAATCGGCCCGGTGGTCACCAGCTTGACGCTGTCGTCGGCCAGACCAATCGACTTAATGTTTTGATTCTGCACCTGTTTGCCAAGATCGTGCAAGCGGCGAATTTCATTAGTCTGAAAGTCGGTTTTTACATTTTTGCCGACAGCATCGAGTAGACTACTGACCTTAGCCGGGTTGCTCAGTACGCCAATCGTGAAGGCTTTGTCTTTCAAGGCGAGTAACATTTGGCGCTGGTGCTCGCTGCGGTCAAAATCACCTTTGCTAAAGCCATAACAGACGGTGTCGCAGCGGGCTCGGGCCAGATTTAGCGCCGTCTGGCCATTGAGGTGTTGCACGCCGCTGGGCAGCTTAAGCGGGCCGCCATCAACTTTAGCGATATTGCCGTCGTAGATACCGCGCGGATCACCGGTTTGGACATTGTAGTCAATACCGCCGACCGCATTGACGGCATCTCTGAAGGCCGTGTAGTTTATCTTGACGTAATAATTAATATCAACGCCAAAATCTTCCTCAACTACTTTCTCCATCAGCCCAAGACCGCCATTTGGAAAACCATCCTGCTTAAATTTGATTTGCTCACCGCACTCATAAACGGCATTGATTTTGCCCTGATTGCCAAACACACAGCTGTTAGTATCGTATTTAACCCAGAGATCGCGCGGAATACTCATCAGAAAAGCACTGTGATTTACGGTATCAAGACTAATCAGCATGATCGAGTCGGTTAATAAGGCGCCGGAGTGGCCAGGGTCGTCTTCTGAAGTACCAGTCAATAAGATGTTCACTCTACCCTTGTCTTCGCCTTTAAGTTTGGTGGAGTCAAACAGGCCAAAAACGCTGCCCTGGAACACCCGTGTGGTATTGCGCAGCACCTTCCAACCCAAGAAACCGCTGACTAATGCAATCACTATTAGAACGCTTAGTCCGCCGCGCAGAGCATATCGTTTCCAGGAACGTTTTTTATGGGTCTGCTTTGGCGCTGGCATAGGTGTGGCGCCAGACGTTACCGGACGTCGTGGCCGATCGGTCAGGTTTGGTGATGTGACCGGACTGCGACTGCCGGCATGGAAGCCTTCCGGGCGATTAAAATCGTCAATATTTCGATTAGGCGCACCCTGCCCAGAAGAAGTAAAGCTAATACTGCCGGAGGGGCGAGTCGGATGCTTTTGGGGTTTTATGATGCCGTCAAGTGGCGCATGTCTATTTGGACGCTTAGGATGTCTGAAATTATCCATAACAAGTATGTGCAAGTATACCTTGCCAGCCCCCGGCAAGTAAACTCAAAAAAGACCAGCGGCCGGCTTTAAACATGTGCATTATCAGGCAATCTACGATATAGTTAGGTGACTAAAAACTAACTGGTTCAATAGATGGCTCAAACACCCCCCGCTCTTTCGCCTGTATTACCCTCAACGCCACCGCCTCAGAATGAAAAGCGAGAAAATTTAAAAAGTGTTATTTCTACGCTGCTTATTCTGTTGGCAGCGCCGGTTATTGCCTTATTATTGGTAAATTTCGTTTTTCAATCCTATCAGGTTGACGGTCCTAGCATGTCCACCACATTGGAGAATCAAGATCGCCTAATTGTCGTAAAAACCAAGCGGACCTGGGCAAGAATAACCCACCATGACTACCTGCCGCATCGTGGCGACATTATTATCTTCATCAAGCGCGGGCTGAGCGACGAGACTCAAGGTGGCGACAAACAGTTAGTTAAACGGGTTATCGGCTTGCCAGGCGACCGCGTAGTGGTAACCAACGGTATATTAACTATCTATAATAAGCAGCACCCTGACGGCTTTCAGCCGGATAAAACCTATTCTTATGGCAGTGTTATCGTAACGACGCCTGGAGAAGTGGACGTGACCGTGCCGCCTGGCCAAGTCTTTGTCTGCGGCGATAACCGGCCTAATTCATTAGACTCGCGGGCTTTTGGCCCGATACCGGCGCAGGATATTGTAGGCAAGCTATCGATTAGGATGTTACCGTTCAGTGAGTTTAGGAAGTTTTAAAGATATAACTAGTCGGAACTGAGCCGGCTCAATAGAGCAGCCAGGTCTGACTCATCTTTAAAATGAATTTCCAGACGGCCGCCGCGGGCAGTCCGTTTAATCGATACTTTGTGGCCAAGATTCTTAGCAAGCGCCTGGGTTTGTGGTGTTTCATCAGTTGTTTTGGCCTTGGCTGTTTCAACTGTTTTGGCGCCTTGCTTTACAGCCGTGACGTATTGTTCGGCTTGCCGGACAGACCAGCCCTGTCCTTCTATTAATTCAAGTAAGCGTTGTTGGTGCGCTTTATCGTCTTTGAGCGCCAGAATAGCCCGGGCGTGGCCTTCGCTCAACCGGCCAGCCTGCAAAGCTTGCTGCGCATCAGCTGGCAATTGTAATAAACGCACGATGTTGCTAATGGTGGTTTCGGCTTTGCCCAGACGCTTAGCTACCTCACTGTAGGCTAGATTAAACTGATCATGCAGTTTAGCGATGGACGCCGCCTGTTCCAAAGGTGATAAGTCGACCCGCTGGACATTTTCTATCAGGGCTATTTCAAGCCTTTCTTGGGCCTGCGCGCTGCGCACAATAACCGGTACAGTCTTGAGGCCAGCCTGTTGTGCCGCCCGAAAACGACGCTCGCCGGCTATAATTTCATAACGGCCGTCTTGTGCCGGCTGAACAACCAAAGGCTGTAAAATTCCGTGCCGTTTAATAGAGGCAGCTAACTCCGCTAAAGCCTCGCTATCAAATTGTTTGCGCGGCTGGTCGACATTTGGTTTTAAGCTATCAACCGCTAGTTTTTGAATCCGCTCACCCTTATCTAGCAGTACTGCTGAATCAAAATCTGTCGGCAATAAAGCCTCAAAGCCCCTACCCAGACCGGTATTTTTATTACTACTCATTTGCAACTCATTGTAAACGACTTAGGCGGGTAGGTACAGTAGCCCGTTGCTAGACCTTGTTTAGAAGTTCTTTAGCCAGCTGCTTATAAGCTTTGGCGCCCTTACTCCACTTATCATGCTCTAAAATTGATTTGCCATAACTGGGCGCCTCAGCCAGACGTATATTGCGTGGCACTACTACTGAGAAGACCTTGTCGCCAAAATAGCGCTTAACCTCATCTTTGACCTGCGCGGATAGCATTGTACGTGAGTCGTACATTGTTAGAACTACGCCGAGCAATACTAAATCTGGATTCGGGCCCTGTTGGACACGCTGCATGACACTTAATAATTGGCTGAGTCCTTCAAGCGCATAATATTCAGCCTGGACAGGTATAAGCACGTAATCAGCCGCGGTTAGGGCATTAACGCTAAGCAGACCAAGCGCTGGCGGGCAATCTATCAGAATAAAGTCATAGGTAGTGGCTGTTAGGGCCTGCTTAAGCTGTTGCTCGCGCTCAGCCACTTGAGCTAGTTCCACTTCGGCGGCAGCCAGGTTGGCATTACTCGGCAATATAAAGACATTGGCTAAATTAGTTTCTTTGATAACGTCGGCTGTTTTAGCACCGTGAAACAGAACATCGTAAATGGTGGCTTCCAGTTTTTGCTTATCAAGCCCCAAGCCACTGGTGGCATTGCCTTGAGGATCAAAGTCTACTAAAAGTACCGTTTTACCTAATTTGCCCAGATAAGCTGCCAGATTTATAGCAGTCGTCGTTTTGCCAACTCCACCCTTCTGGTTCAGGACCGCAATTATATGACTCATAGTGTTTATTTTACGCCTCGCTTAACTACAGCGTAGCACTTCATAACAACCAGGTAAATACTGTCAGTAACTAGCCATATAATACTAGTAAAATAATGCTCCTTACTGGTCATTAATTTCTTCTTGACATAAGCGGTTACAGGCTTCATGATGGAACTGTAAAAGTGTTATAAGACACTATGAAAAATAAACATGCGAAACTTTAGAATGCCGAGAGTTATCAAACAGCATAGTCGACCAGCCTTTTTCATTGCTGTATTTGCATTACTAGGTGTTATCCTGCTGGCCTCTAGCTTTGCTTTAAGCGACACGACTCCTCCCAGCGTACCAGGTAATTTTCATTGGGGATGTCATTACGAGGGAACCGGCACTCAAAAAACTATCGTATGCCCTAGTGGGCACGAAGGTGATTCTCAAGAGCTAAGCATAACTGTCTACTGGACTCCTTCAACAGACAATGTAGGAGTCGATCATTACGAGTTTGATCAAAATGGTACCACTGTCAATAAACTTATATCGAAAACTGCCACCTCTTATACGGACACTAACTTACAGCCGGGACATACCTACTTGGTAGCCTTAACCGCCGTTGATGCCGCCGGTAATCGTTCAGCTGGTATGCCAACCGTAACCGTTGGCACCCTCCCAGACATAAAACCGCCAACGAAGCCAACTAATTTCACTTCAAAATTCAATGCCACCGCCACCCCAATGGCGCCGGCCCAATCAGTAACTTTAAATTGGAGTCCTTCTACTGATGAATACAAAATGAAGGGATATACCATTCTCCGTGACGATAGCAGTACACCGATTGGCACAGTGCCAGACGGAACGCTAACGTATAACGATACCAGTCCGCCAATTAATAAATCAGTTACCTATAAAGTTCAAGCTGTGGATTCATGGAGTAATAATTCTGATGCCTCTAGTCCATCTACGGTTATTACTGATATACAGCCGCCATTAGCCGTTACCGATCTGGATGCCGTATCAGTTGCAAACACTAGTATTACTATAGGAGGCCATCTCAAAAGGGATGGGGTGGATAGTCAACAATGGACACCGCCAACAGACAACTTTACTGTGGTAAGTTACGACATTGTTCAAACTGGGCCCGAGGGAACTAAAACGGTTAACCAATCAGCCGCAAATCCAACTAGTTATTATGCCGGCGGGTTAACACGTAGTACGGAGTATAGTTTTTATGTTGTAGCCATTGATCAAAACGGCAATAGATCACCAAAATCAAATACTGTTACAAGAACAACCACTAACGTAACTCCGGATGGTACGGCTCCTACTATACCGACTAATCTTAAGGTCGTTCGTGATAGCCTGGCACCATCTAGTCAGCTTAATTTGAGCTGGACAGCCAGTACCGATAACGTTGGAGTAGCTGGTTATGATATATATAGCGGGATTAACTATAAGCTGCTAGCGCATAACGTGGCAGCCACTAATTATTCATTCGCTAATCTTCAAGCCGCCAAGACGTATAAATACTATATAAGTGCCCATGATGCCGCGGGTAATTCGTCCGGTCCTACATCTACTGTTACCATTTCAACAGGCCAAACCTCCTCACTTGCTCACATTAACGGCAAAATAACCAACTCTAGCGGAGGAGGTGTAACTTCTGCACTTGTCAAGCTATCTGCGGTCGGTCAATCTAATAAACTGTTTTACTCTGATTCGGCCGGCAATTACAGTGTTAGTTATGGTCTAAATGGCACATACTCCCTAGCCTATTCGGCAAACGGCTATGCTTCAAAGACCGTTAAAGTTACTATTTCTACGGGCCAAACCATCAACAATCAAAACGTTACATTAACCAGCCAGTAAGGCAGAACTATGACTGAACAAGAACTACAACCTAATCAAACGCTTGCGGAACCGACCGCACAACCGCCAAAAACTAGGTACAAGAGAGTTATTTTGTTAGTTATTCTTCTCTTTATTGTCCTAGCTGTAGCTTTAATAGTTGGCAACGGCTGGAATAATAAAGCAGGGGCGCCTTCTTCACCTCAAAATACGGCGAAACAGGCAGCAACAATAAACTGCAGCTCCACTTCAGCCTCTGACCCTGCTCAAGTTGAGATTACTAAGACGGGCATTGCTCCAGGGGAAATCATGGTTGCCCCCTGCCAACAAGTCACCTGGACCAATAATGACACCAAGCCTCACAGCCTTATTGCCGACCCTAGCGCTAAAGAGAACACATATACCGACGTGCCTAGTCCAGTCCTGGAAGCAGGCGAATCAATGACCGTCAGGATGGAGAAAAAAGGTTTATATGTTTACTACGATAAGGCTAATCCCGCCCAATTTCACGGGAAGGTAACCGTGGCTGAAGATATCCAGCAGCCTGCTTCAAACTAGCTGATTTTGGTAATTTTGAGTTCAGTGAGTGTTTGGCGGTGGCCGCGTACTGTATGAACGCGTTTTTTGGCTTTATAACGGATTGAAGTGGTCTTGTCACCCTGCATTTCTGGCACAACTACTTCTGCAGTCACTTTGGCTCCAGCCACTGCAGGTGTTCCCACTTTGGTAGTTTCGCCATCAATAATCAGTAATGGTTCGAAGGAGACTGTTTTACCGACGCCTTTGATACGCTCAACCGTCAATGTGTCGCCTTGAGATACAACGTATTGTCTGGAACCACTTTGAATAACTGCTTTTTTGGCCATAAGAAGAGATAGTACCAGAGATAAAACACTCTGTCAAAGAAGTTAGGAGGCTTTGGACAAGCTTATCTGGAGTATTTGACCCTCAATACTAACCTCGGTCTTATGTTGGCCTTCTATGGCTTTACCAAGCTGAGCTGCCAGTGTTTCCTGTTTAATGCTATCAGCATGTTCTTCAATAGCTTTTTCAAGCTCCGCGTCGTTTGTTTTGAGGCTCAGTTTTATCCTGTCATCCACCTGTAAACCGGCTTCTTTGCGCGCTCTCTGAACTTGGCGCACCACTTCACGCATTAATCCCTCGCGTTTTAGCTCCGGAGTAATTGATTTATTAATGCTTACCTTCATTACTTCGTCTTCCGGATGAACATTTATGACTTCTTTAACATTCACTTCTTCTTTAATGATAACTTCTAAATCAGAGCTAAGTTGTTTGCCGGTATAGGTAACATCGAGAAGCGGCTGTCGGATCTTCACTGCAGATTGGGTATCGCTTGAGAACATCCGTAAACTCAGTCCATGCTCAACAACTTTTCTGGTCTTTGCCATTTCTTCAAGAAGAAGCTCATTTAAATGTCCAATCTCCGGCCAATCAAGTAAATGCACGCTTTCGCCTAATTCACTGCCTGTCAGCTTAAGGAACAGTTCTTCGGCCAAAAATGGCGTAAATGGTGCTAATGCTTGGCTCAGGCGCACTAAAACGTAGTGCAACGTCTGGTAGGCCTGTTGCTTATCGGCATCATCACCAGACTTCCAAAAACGGCGGCGCGAGCGGCGAACGTACCAGTTACTAGCATCATCTATAAACGGTAGAATTGGTTTTATGGCATTAGGAATGTCATATTTTTGCATATTGGCATCGATTTCTTCGATTAATTGATGAACTCTTGAGACAATCCACTGGTCAAGCAGATTGCTGCCTTCGGTAATCGGATCTTCTAGTTTACCGTTCCATTCCCAGCCATCAACTTCGGCGTACATGGTAAAGAAGTCGTACATGTTCCAAACCATTGCCAACTTACGGTGAACATCAGCTACGTCCTTATCAACCAGTGAGTAATCCTCGCCGTTCATCAGTGTTGAGCTCATCAATAAAAAGCGCAGCGCATCGGCCGAATATTCATCCATCAGGAGGTTTGGATCGGTGTAATTGCCGTAGCTCTTACTCATTTTGCGACCATCGTTTCCAGCCATGGTACCGGTGGTAATAACATTACTAAAGACGTTCTTTTTTTGCAGCCCTACGCCAACGGCATGCAGATAATAAAACCATGCCCTTACCTGACCGACGTATTCCACGATGAAGTCGCCAGGGAAATTTTCCTCAAACTTATTAGTGTTTTCAAACGGATAATGGAACTGAGCAAAGGGCATACTGCCGGCCTCGAACCATGAATCCATAACTTTCTCCACGCGCTTGTATTTGGCACCATCTATTGTAAATGTTACATCATCTATCCAGGGGCGGTGGTAGTCTTCCAGCTCCACGCCTGCTAGTTCTTTAAGCTCATCATAACTGCCAATAACCTTGATCAATTCTTTGCCATCCTTACCTGTTGCCTTCCAGACTGGCATGGCGGTAGCCCAAAAGCGATCGCGTGATAGATTCCAATCCGGCGCGCTTTCAATCGTCTTCTCAAACCGGCCATGCTTTATGTGACGGGGAAACCAATTTATATTGGCGTTTTGCTCCAGCATTTCTGTTTTTTGTTCATCAATATTCATAAACCAACTGGGGTGAGCCCGGTACATAAGACGAGTACCGCAGCGATGGCAGTGCGGATATGAGTGGGTAATGTATTCAATTTTCCAGACAACGCCGCGCTCTTGCAAGGTTTTGGCTATCTCTTTATTAGCGTCCCAGACCAGCTGACCTTTCCATTCACCTTCGGTATAATGGCCTTCTTCATCCGTGTCCAAGACCAGAGGTACCTTATTTTGCTTAGCCAAAGTGTAGTCGTCCTCGCCATAGGCCGGCGATTCATGGGCAATGCCTGTTCCCTCTTCAGTATGGACAAACCCGGCATGCCAGATTTTATGGGCATTCTTGCCTCTGTCTTTGAATAAAGGTTCGTATTCTTTGCCTATTAACTGTTCCCCCTTGAGAGTACGCAGCACTTTATAGTTTAGTGGTTGGTGTTTTTCGTCAATTAATACCTTTTCAACCAGGTCCTTGGCTAAAATGAGATGCTCGCCGTCTAGTTCAATTTCTTGATAGGTTACCTCTTTATTAACGGCCAGGGCTGTGTTAGATGGCAGAGTCCAAGGCGTGGTTGTCCAGGCTAACAGATAGACATCCTCGCCCTTGAGTTTGAATTTCACGTAAACGCTGGGGTCAGTGTCGTCCTGATAGCTGTTATCCATGGCCACTTCAGCCTTAGATAGCGGCGTAGCGTCGCGTGTACAGTAGAGCAGTACTTTCTCACCCTCGTAGATTTTGCCAGCTTCATAAAGCTTTTTAAAAGCCCACCAGACGGATTCCATGTAGTCTTTGTCCATGGTTTTATAGGCACCCTTAAAATCAACCCAACGGCCGATGCGCTCGATGGTGTCTTCCCATTCACTGCCGGTCTGTACCATATTGGCCCGGCAAGCCTTGATATAGTCCTCAAGGCTTATGCTGGTGCCGATTTCATTCCTGTCTTTGATGCCTAGTTTCTTCTCAGTGTAGACTTCGGCGGGCAGGCCATGACAATCCCAGCCCCAGACGCGCTCCACCCGCTTGCCTTTCATCGTCCAATAACGCGGTACTACGTCTTTAGCGATACTGCTGAGTAGCGTTCCAGTGTGTGGCACCCCTGTAATAAATGGTGGTCCATCATAAAATACATAAGCGTTGTCTTTTGGGCGCAATTCAACAGACTTCTCGAAGGTCTTATGTTCCTTCCAATATTTAACAAGATCTTTCTCATACTCAATTGGTGGGCGGCGCGTGCCGTGTTTGAACTTCATAAAATAAAAACTCCTGCTTAGCTGCAGGAGCGTTCTCACGCGGTACCATCCTGTCGTTTCGCTTAATTATGGGACGATTACGGGCCTTACCGGTGAGCTCTACTTATCTGCCAGCTGGCGGATGTTCTTCCCACTCCTCGCAGTTGATAGCTGCTTTTACCCGCCAAAATTTCTGTGAAATTTTAGGAGGGCAAGCGGATTATTAATACTATAACGTAACTGGGGTGGCTTCTGCAAGGAACATGTTGCCGCCACTACTGGCGTAGGCCGCTAGCTCGTCCATCAGCGGCAGTTGCGGGCCCATCCACATCTGAATCACCTTACCATCGTCAGCCAGTACTAGCAGCGCCGGGTGTTGATAAATTTCATAAAGCGACGCCATGTTTTGTCCTTCTACGCTGTCATATTCAATGAGCTCAATGTGCCGGCTGGCATCACGCCGTTCATATTCGTGCACAAATTCCTCTACTCCTCTAGCAAACTCCGAGTTCGGCCGGTATAGCATTACCACTCTCATACTTTTACTATACGCCTCCTACTGAATAATATGATAGCTAAAAGTATAAGTTTTAGAGTCCGATAAGGCATTGTAACTCTTGAGGTCAAAGGTGTGGGTACCGACGCCGTAGTAGTATTGCGGGAAGTTAGAGCTAGCGGGCACTGTCTCAGGAGTTAGTACAATTCTTGGCGCCACACCATAATCTGAGGCGAAGGTAACGGTCGCTAGAGTACCCGCTGTCACACCAGTACCGGTGTTCACCGTTATCAAGCCTGAGGTGTCATTGCTGCCGGTGATAGTTACCGTACAGCCGGTGCCACAGACTGCCGTATTCGCTGCAACCGTCGTTGAGCCTGAGGTGTTGGTGCCGATTATATGCCCACCGACAGTAATGGCTTTGTTGAACGTTGCCGCACTCTTGACGGTAAGAGTTCCGGCAATAGCTGAACCGATTGTAATGTTTGTAGTAGAGCCAGCGGCTCCACCATCACCAATGTGTATGGTGAGTGTTGCTGCATTTTCAGTAACTCCTGTTCCAATATTCAGGGTGTGGCTCTTGGTTGACTGATCAAGTGTTACAATTCCTGTTTGATTAGTGCTGCCCATGGTCAGTGCCCCAGTTCCAGTGGTGCCGATGTTTACGGCTCCAGTACCACCGGATTGTAGTGTTATGTCGTTAGCTGTTACGCTTGGAGATATAACTGGGGTGCCACTGAAGGTTAACAAATTTGCAGATAAAGTTTGATTATTAAAGGTTGAGCTTGTTATGGTAGCACCAGCAAAGTTATTTGTGCTAATGGTTGCGCCGTTAATTGTATTCCCAGTAATACTGTTAGCGACGGCAAGACTAAAGACAGAAAAACCGCCACTAGTATTTACTGAAGCAATTGGGCTGGCACAACCTGACGTGCTACAAAATTCCAGCAAATTACCGGTTTGCGCTGCACTTTTTTGAATTCTTAAGGTTACATCGCTTGTGGTCCCTCCGTTCGTCATGTAAATATTTTCAGTGGCAATTGATGTACTGTCGGGGATACCGGTGGTGCTAGTAAGAAAACCGCAGCTTGAGGAACTTTGTAAACAAATTGTATTACTACCGACAGTTTCATCAGGCAATAAGTAGGTCCGATCAGTAGTTAAGGCATCTACCTTTAGATGGCCATAGCTAGCGCTACCGCCAGCGTTTCTTAAACTTAGTTGTCCATCGATAAAACCACCGCCAAGAAATAGTTCGTTTCCGGAAGGACCGATTGCACCATTTGGGGTACCATTATTACCTTGGAATTCAAGCAGATTAGCTGTCTGTGTAGTTAAACCAACTTTAAGGGCTTTAATGGTTGCTGTGGTGGTAGTAAGGGACGTGCTCACGATATTGAGGTTCGCTGATTGAGCTGATGCGCTTTGGTTTTGAATGTAGCTTGGGCATAAGTAGGCATTATCGCTTGTACAGAAGGTTGCATTGGCACCAAGTACTGGAAGCGCGAGATTAAAGGCTGTGTTGTTAGTTGTAGCAGGCCCAACTATATAAACGCCACCGAAGTCACCACCTTGGAAATAAATATTTCCATTGCTTACGCCAACTTGGCCAAGACTAACAGCGCCTTGGACAGTCAGGGTACCGCTCAAAATCGCGGAGGTGGCTTGAAGGGTTGAAGCCGCAGTCACAGCACCATTTACGTCAACACTAAACTTACTGGTGCCTTTATTCTGCAAGTCAAGCAGGTTGCCTGTAGGGGTCGGTGTATTATTATTCGCCACAATGAGAGCCTTCCCAAATGCTGGCTCGCTGGTTCCAGATTGGACTACCGAGAGAGCGTTGTTAGTCCCATTACCCGTCAAGCTCAGCACTCCTGAAAAAGCACCGGTGTTAGTGTTTGTAAGTGCAAGAAGATTTCCGGCAACAGAGGCGCTCGAAGAATCTTGGAGATTTCTAGCAAGGCAGCCACTACTAATACTGGTATCAGTAGTACACACATTGGCATTGCCGGTAATTGCCGGAATGCTGAGCGTAAAGTTCCCGGCATTTGGTGTAGTTGGCCCTTTTAGAGTCAGTGTTCCCGCACCACCAGAGCCCTTGAATTGAATTCCACCTATACTACTACTGGCAGTACCAAGCACCAAACCGTTAGCTGTTGGGATAGTTAAAGTGCCAGTGAAATTAGCCGCACTCGAGATAGTCTGACCGTTAATAAGTCCTGAGCTAATAGTACCAATATTCAAGAGGTTGCCGTTAACATCTATGCGCAGCGTTCCAGCACCGGCTCCTGTGTTGATTCCGGTGGTTCCGTTTAGTGTGCTGCCAGAAATGGTTGATGCTGCAAGTACTACTCCATTAACGTCAACACTAAACTTACTGGTGCCTTTGTTCTGCAAATCAATCAGGTTGCCTGTAGGGGTTGTTGTATTATTATTCGCCAGAATTAAAGCCTGTCCACTGCTCGGTTCGCTAGTGCCAGATTGTAAAATCGACAAAGCAGAGTTGGTACCGTTGTTAGCGAGCGACAATACTCCTGCGGCGCCGGTATTAGTGTTGGTAAGACCCAGCAAATTACCTAAAAATGACGCACTAGAAGTATCATTTGTATTTTTGGCAATATAGTTACCGCCACTTGAAGGCGCGTAGCCGGTACAGACACTATTGCCATTACTAGTATCGGTGCAAAGATTTGCATTGCCGACGATTGCTGGAATACTGAGAGTGTAATTGTTGGTACTCGGATTAGCTGGCCCTTGCAGCGTTACCGTACCACTAGCAGCCGTTGAGCCTTTGAACAAGATAGCGCCAGTGTTTGTACCAGTGGTGCCGAGGGTGAGGGCGCTAGAACCTTGAATAGTGAGCGCACCGCTCAGTGTTGGCGAACCGCTCCAGCTTGGCGCGACACCAGCTCCGCCGGAAATCAAGACTTGACCAGTAGCTACATCAGCCAATTTAGACAACGTTGTTGCCCCGCTAGCATACAGCAAATCACCAATGGTATAACTTGCAATTCCAGTCCCTCCTCGAGCAATGCCAAGGGTACCAGAAGTTAGAAGATTAGTACTGGCAGTTACACCACTTTGAATAGCTAAGCTAGAGTCAATTACTGTTGTGCCACTTACAGCCAAGCCGCCAGCTGCATCTAGTAGGCCGGCATTGGTTACTAAAAGCTTGTTGGCACCATTGTACTGAAATCTCAAGAAATCTGCCGCTGAGCCGGCCCCAACGGATGGTGCGTTGAGGCCCAGGTAAGTACCGCCGTTAGTGGCATTGTTGCCATTAGTAAGTGCGCTGCCAAGCTGGACGAGTGAGGAAGTGGCACCGGGTGCACCACCAGTGGGTGCACCACTTACAACCAGACTGGGTCCAGAGCCAGTAAGTGTTGTTGCCGCAAAGGTTGGACTCGAAGTAGTGGCAATATCCTGTTTGGTATTAACCGCTCCGCTGGTAACCGTAAAGTTGGTGGCATTGAATGAGGCTATGCCTTTAGCGCCTGTAGTAGCGTTATCAATAGTGATGGCAGAGCCAGAACCGGTAGAGTTATTTATGGTCAGTACACCTGTTAATCCGTCTAGAGAGGTGACGCCACCGCCGGCGCCGCCAGTACAGGCCTGAAAACTTAATACACCTGAGCCATTGGTCTCTAAACAATTGCCATTACTGCCATCGGCGTTTGGCAGCGTGAGAGTCAGGTTGCTCCCTGTAGCCCCACTTTGCAGAGTTAGGGTGTTACTGTTAGTAGCATTCTTCAGCAGAATACCACCGGTATTGGTGGTGGCGGTACCTAGGGTGAGCGAGGAGGCGCCTTGGACGGTCACAGTCCCGGTAAAGTTAGCTGCACTTGATATGGTTTGAGAGTTTATGGCGCCAGAGGTTGCAATGGTGCCGATGTTTACTAGGTTACCACCAGCAGTAATGCGGTTTGTTCCAGCCCCAGCGCCAGTGTTTATACCAGTAGTACCGTTTAAGGTAGTACCGGTAATGGTAGAGCTGGAGGTGATAGCACCGGAGGCAATTGTGCCGATGTTTACTAGGTTACCACCAGCAGTAATGCGGTTTGTTCCAGCCCCAG
>CAYVSP010000017.1:0-1503 GCA_964453655.1 uncultured Candidatus Saccharibacteria bacterium | reverse complement strand
ACCGGTAATGGTAGAGCTGGAGGTGATAGCACCGGAGGCAATTGTGCCGATGTTTGACAGGTTAAGAGAGCCATCAATGAACTGCGTGCCACCTATCGAGATTGCGCCGCTGTTAGCAACCTTCAGTTTGCTAGAGTTGGCGATTTGGAAGTTAATAAAGTCGGCCGAACTACTGGCTGGATTGATACCGATGTAGGTGCCACTGCTGCTTCCTCCACTGATTGCACCACCCAAGTTTAACAATGACGATGATGTACTGGCGCTGGGAGCCCCGCTTAGGCTTAGCCCAGTGCCGGAGCCAGTCAGAGTAGCAGCCGCAAAGGTTGGGCTGGCAGAGTTGTTAATATCTTGAATTGTATTAACAGCCCCACTACTGACACTGAAATTAGTTGAATTAAAGGAAGCAATACCTTTAGCACTGGTTGAAGCATTGTCTATGGTGATGGCAGAACCAGAACCGGTAGTGTTATTGATGGTTAGCAGCCCAGTTAGACCATCTAGAGAGGTGACGCCACTACTGCCGCCTCCCCCACCGGTACACGTTCCAAAGCTTAGCGCACCAGAGCCATTGGTGAGTAAACAATCCCCATTAATTCCATCAGCTGTCGGTAAAGTAAGTGTTAAGGGTGCCCCTGTAGCTCCGCTCTGCAGTGTTAGAGTGTTACTATTGGTGGCGTTCTTCAATAGGATGGCGCCGGTGTTGGTTGTGGCTGTGCCGAGGGTGAGCGAGGAGGCGCCCTGGACGGTAAGTGCTCCACTCAAACTCACATTTGTGCCATCATCGGTTATGGTGCTGTTGCCGATAGCACTTGAGCCGGTAAATTTAGCGACTCGGTTTGTGGTACCAGAACCGCTGATACCGCTGCCGCCAGCACAGTTGGCAAGAGTGAAAAGACAGAAAGTATCAGGAGCTCCGGCTGTATTTGGAACTGATACAGTAGCACTGCCAGTTGCCTGGTTCGGAGCAGATATGTTAAGCGTAAATGCATTGCTACTGTTTTGAAGATGGATAATACCATTGGCTGTGGAAGCTACGCCAACGTAGACATCCGCCCCTTGCACAGTCAGGTCACCGCTCAAACTCACATTTGTGCCATCATCGGTTATGGTGCTGTTGCCAAGAGATTGAGAGCCAGTAAATTTAGCGATACGGTTAGCGGTACCTCCAACAGTAGTTACGCCAGTGCCTGAACCGGCACAGTTACCAGTGTTCAAACAAATACTAACGGATGCCGTACCCGGATCAGGTAGCGTATAGACAGTGCTCTGGCCTAGCGTGGCCGGTGAAATGGTAGCTGTGTTAGATGCTCCGTCATTGAGGATTAGTGAGCCGGCTTGTGATGTACCGCCAATGGTAACGCTACTACCTTGAATCGTAGCAGTACTGGCAACGGTTAGTGTTGAGAGAGCTGATACGGGATCACTCAGTGTGAGCGTTCCACCACCGTTAATGGTCAGCGGAACCGATGAGGTGATGTCTCCACCGTTGATAGCTAGGTCACC
>CAYVSP010000016.1:0-18904 GCA_964453655.1 uncultured Candidatus Saccharibacteria bacterium | reverse complement strand
ACCATTTAACAGAGATGGGTTATACTCGAGCAAGTTTTGTTCACGTTAAAGACGAGGATTTGGTTTATCACCGTGAGGGCCAAATTGTCGGACGCGAACTTGTAGTATTAATCAGGAAGTAAAATGTCACACGTTAAAGCCGGCGGTACCGCCAAAAATGTCCACGATAGTCCAGGTCAACGACTGGGCGTCAAGCTATTTGGCGGCCAGGCCGTCAAGACAGGCCAGGTTATTGTCCGCCAAGTTGGCATGAGTAAGCGCGGCGGCAAAGGCACTTTTGTATCACGCAATTTTACTATTCACGCTGCTAAAGACGGTGTTGTAGCTTATAAAACCCGCCGTGTACACACATTCTCTGGCAAATCAGTCCCCCGCACTGAAGTTACCGTCGAGTAGTAATTTTAATCTACGCTTCGCCATTTACAAGTAGGCGAGCAGTCGTACGATGCTGTGCTATTTGAGCCTCATGGATTAAAACTTTCCTGTCTTTGTCAGTGTATCTAACATCCCTATATAGATCTTCTTCTACACCCCAATCGTCCGCAATAATGTCATATGCAATGTTCACTGCATATTCATAGCTTCTTAAGTGTGCGCGATCGTCTGTCTTACGATTTCTTTTTGAACTACTCTTAGGACCATTATCGTCTAAGGGAATCAAGAGGTTGGCTATTGTTCTCTTCTCGGTAAGGGCATGGTCCACCAATGAGTCGCTTTGAACCCTCCCATGTGTTAGTCCATGTGGTGAGGAATGGGAGTCCAACCTTTGCCGAGCTCCATATTCCGACTTTATCCGTTGTGCAGGATTTTCTTCTGCCCAGGCCAAAAGGCGGTCCTTCAATAATTTTTTAATTGCCGAACGAACCTCAGGCTTTTCACGCATGATTTCCTCGTCGCGCTCACTTAGAGACATGAATCGACGCTCACCATGTCCACGTATAATACCAAGACCAAACTTACTCATCTCTGCTATGAAAAGTTCATCCTCAAAAATAGAAGCACCAGGATTAAAGAGGTTGCCAGCTTCTGGATGTTTTTCGCTAAGTGCTTTGATACTTATGCTTTCACTGAAGCGCTCTTGTGCCTCCCTTGCATATCTCTCTTCAGTTTCACGCTTTTTTGCCCACTTTTCTTGCTCCTCTTTACGCTCTATTGCTTCCTCAATAGATTTGCTCGCTAAATCCATGTCAAAAGCTTTAAGTGCCAATGGTTTCTTCTCTACACGCGCTCTTTTGCCTTTTAGAATTCCACGTATTACTCCACGATCCCGTTTTTCGTGAGGTCTTTCAACATTCGGTATGTGTAAAGTAGCTTTGTGTTTTCCATCAGAAGACACATCCAATGCATGCACTCTTTCAGTTTCTTTGATCGCGGCTCGAAATGGCATGTTAGTTAGATCCGGATTATCAGGATCTATTTCTCGCGGCGAATAAAAGTCGTGACTACCATCTTTATGCTGATGAGTAACAATAAAAAGACGACCGCGGCATTCAATTAAGCCATAGCTACGCTCATCGGGGGTTGTTTGTTCGTCTATCATGATAAGCCCAATAAGATTAGACTTGCCTAATTCACCACTGCCATTTAAGACAATGCTTTCTGCTTCTTCTGTCAGCTGGGCCGTCTCACCCCTTTTAATTGTCTGTGCATTGTACAAATTTGGCTGGGCATTTAATCGTAAACGTTCACCATAAGCCTGTAGTTCGGATGGATGATAACCACCTCTTGTGAAAATTTGGCTAATTTTCTCGCCTGTTGGATCTGCATATACAGTCAAGTCGCGGTTATCTTGTTCTGTTCCGTCTGTTACTGCAAAACTACCATCAGATAGTAATGCTTTTTCAAAGAGAAAATCGACAGCAGGATCAATGCCTGATTGTGGAGGCCGTAAAATGGCATCCCCATTCGGCGCGACAGGATTATATTGGATTTCTGTTTCAGTCATAGTCATAGCAAAGACTTAATTAACAAATATAATAATAGCATAAGCTCGTTAAAAAGTCAATTAGGTTTACTAATGTTATAAAGTGTTCTAGATTCCGAGGTGGTGTCGAATACGTTCGACAACGTCTGCAATGACAACCTGGCTTTTAACAAGATAATCGTCCACGCCGAGCGCGTTGGCGCGTTCTTTGTCGCTTTCCTGGCTGAGAGCAGTCAGCATAATAATTTTAATATTGGCTGTCTCTGGTGTATTTCTAAGAATATCCAGCACATCAAAGCCGCTGACTTTGGGCATCATAACGTCTAGCACAATAAGATCGGGATGAAACGCTTGCGCGGTGGCAAGGGCTTCTTCTCCATTCGGTACACGCTTGGTAGTAAAGCCTTCTGCCTCTAAGCGGGTTTTATAAACGCTAGCTAGAGCATCGTCATCTTCAACCAGTAGTATTTTTTTAGATTGGGTTGAGCTTGGATCTGGAGCAGCTGGTGCCGGTTGAGCAGTATCATCCATACCGTTCATGCTAGCGTATAAATAAGGAATTTACAATTAGGCGGTAAGTTTCAGACATGCTTCAATGAAGCCTTTGAACATGGGGTGCGGTCGGTTAGGCCGCGACTTGAACTCCGGGTGAAATTGGCTAGCTAATAAGAACGGATGATCAATCCCTTCAATAACCTCAACCAGATTATTTTCTTTATTAATACCAACAGCCCGAATACCCCACTTTTCGTATTGATCACGAAAAGTGTTATTGCACTCACCACGGTGACGATGACGTTCAACTATCTTGGTTGCACCATACACCCTAGCTGCTAAACTGCCTTTTTCCAGCTCACAATCATAATTACCCAGCCGCATGGTGCCGCCGGTTTGCAGCTTATCTTTCTGATCTGCCATAGTATTAATAACCATATGCTCTGTTTCAGGATTAAGCTCAAACGTATTAGCATCGGGCAGACCAGCGTTACGAGCCGCGGCAATGACGGCCATTTGCAGACCTAGACATAAACCTAAATAAGGCGTCTTACTCTTAAGAGCATACTGAGCTGCTTTGATTTTTCCCTCTAGGCCGCGTTGGCCAAAACCACCAGGCACTACGATGCCGTCAAACGGTTTCAATACCTGTTCGATGTCGGCCTTCGGCTCATCAAACTTGCTGGCGTCAACCCACGAAATATCAATACCGGCATTACAGGCCCAACTGGCCGATTTTAATGCCTCAAACACCGACATATAGGTATCGGTATTATCCATGTATTTGGCTACAAATCCGATTTTGACGCGCTTCGGATGCTTGGCAATCGCCCGCTCAACTACTGCCCGCCATTCTTTAAGATGCGGTTTTGACACTTTCAGCCCTAATCTCTTGGCAATAACATCGGCTATACCGGTATCTTCAAGCGTTAAAGGCACTGCATAAATACTCGGCGCGTTTGGCAGCATAGCAATCGCCTCGGGCGCAACACCAGAGAAAAGACTTAGCTTTGTGCGGACTCGTTGGTTGGCTGGTTTTTCACTTCTCGCCACCAAAACATCGGGCGAAATACCCAGGCCGCGCAAATCTCGCACCGAATTTTGAGCCGGTTTGGTTTTGGTTTCCTCGCTAGTACCAAGATATGGCAAATAAACTACATGAATATAAGTGCAGTTTTCCAAACCAACCCGTACGCCTAGTTCACGGATAGCTTCAATAAAAGAGAGCGATTCATAATCACCAACCGTACCGCCAATCTCGACTATATGCACATCGTAACCTTCACCAGCCTTGATAATCCAATCCTGAATTGCCCCTGTTAAGTGTGGAATAATCTGCACGTCATCACCGTCAAATTTTCCAGCCCGCTCATCTTGGATAAGTTTTAACAGCACGCGGCCGCTCATGAGGCTGCTAGCCGACGTCATTTCTTCATCAATAAAGCGCTCATAATGGCCTAGGTCCAAATCGGTCTCGGCACCATCCTTAGTCACAAAACATTCACCGTGTTCACGCGGATTTAATAAACCCGCATCAACGTTAAGATACGGGTCACATTTCTGAAGATTAACTTTTAGTCCGCGAGCTTTTAAGAGGTTGCCGATTGAGGCGGCGGTAATACCCTTTCCGAGACCGGATAATACGCCACCAGTCACAAATACATACTTCGTAGGCTTCCGCATCACACTCGCCTGCCTTCCTGCGAAGCAGGAAATTCTGCGAGTGTTTTTGGCGCAGAACTGCGTCGACTGTTGCGGTGCTCATTCAGCGTACTAGTTGTACGCTTCATTCCGCTCCTTACCGTCTCCTTGCTCTGCAACCAAATGCAAAACCCTACGGTCGTCGACCTTCTTGGCACTGCGCTTCCCCTTATTTGTTCGTTACTATCCTACCTTATAGCGCTTGAGGTAGCAAGGTCTTTTATAGATAGGCTACTGTTTTAGGGCTGCAGTGGCGGCATCAAGCTGTGGATCGCGGCTGTTTTTGATGTCATCGTCGCTGCGTTCCACTTTTTGATCAGGCTCAATGCCTTGCTTATCGATATTATGGCCGCTTGGCGTATACCAACGAGCAATCGTAACTTTTAGCTCACTGCCATCGCTGAAATTAATAATTTGTTGCACACTACCCTTGCCGAAGCTTTTTATGCCTATCAATTTAGCTACGCCATTATCCTTAAGCGCACCGGCTGTGATTTCACTGGCACTGGCACTACCATCATCAATCAATACCGCTGTTGGCACGCCTTGTAAAACAGCGTTGCCGTTCGCTTTATAAGTATTTACTACCTCATTATTGCGCCGCTCAGTAAGCACAGTCTTGCCATTAGGTAGCCACAAACTTGAAACACTGACGGCAGCATCTAATAATCCGCCCGGATCGCTCCTTAGGTCTACTACAACACCCTTAACATGTGCGTTTTTGAAGTCGTTAGCAGCTTTGGTGCTCAATTCCACCGTATCGTCACCGAAGCGGCTGATTTTGATGTATCCGATATTACCATCAAGTATTTTGGAGGTCACGCTCGGTACTGTTATGGTGTCCCGAGTAATAGTTATGTTCAATTGTTGATCGCCGCGAACGACCTTGAGCTTTACGTCAGTATCCTTAGGACCTCGTATTTTGTCAACGACTTGGTTGATGCTCATATTGGCGGTGCTCTTACCGTCTACTTCGGCAACTATATCTTTTGGTCTCAGCCCGGCTTTTTCGGCCGGAAAGCCAGCTAGCGGTGCAATTACAACAATATTGTTATTGGCGTCCTTGCCCAGTTCCGCGCCAATACCCGTAAATGAACCGCTCAGTTCGTCACTGAAGTCTTTAGCGGCCTGAGGATTGAAATACTCAGTATAGGGATCACCGCTTGACGACGCCAGCCCTTGTTTTAAACCATCGAGTAATTTATTAACATCAAGCTGGCCATCATAATTCGCTTTGAGCGAGTCATAGACCTTTTCAATGCTGCTATAGTTTAGGTCTTTGGGAAGATTTTTGGCAACTGCTTTATTACGGTGAAAAAGATTAGCCGGACCAATTTGGATACGGCCATTGCCAACACCGACGCCTAAGATAAATATCATTAGAGCTACAAAGCTTATAACGAGCTTTTTCGGCCATCGTCTAGGCCTTTTATGGGCCTTAGCCTCCTCTGTTTGTTTAGACATACCCGACTATTATACCGTAAGCGGTTTGATTCTGTATTTATTTGGGAAGAGGAGCAAAGCTTTAGCTACCTTGACAATGGATGTTTAAGCTTCAATATTTGATGCGCTAATTGCGAGCATCTTTTCGCATTTTGATGCAGTGCTAGGAAACACCGCGCACCGAAGTGAGCCGTATATGAAAATACGGTGAATGAGAAGCGTAAGGTGTTGACAACGCAATGCTCAAAAAGCAGTGGCATTGCTGATGGCTATGCCATCAGACAGGCTACTGCGGTGCTAAAGATGTTAAGGAAAATGAATGAAGACTAGGCCAGTAGTATAACGCCAACCTTCGCTATATTGACCAGTTAACTGGGCATTGTATTGAGAAACGTAAATAGTGCCATTGCTAACGGCTTCAACGTACATTGCATGACCATATGGACCGGAATTGCTTATAGCAACATCGCCGACCTGCGGATTACCATCAACAGGTATACCAGCCTCTCTAGCGTCATCATCCCACTGGTTGGCATTTCCTTGTCCGCCCCAGTAAGGCATGTGGCGGCCGCTATTCCATACTTTCCAGGCCGTAAAGCTGACACACTCACGGTTATACATACCCCAAGTATCAATCATGCTATCCTGTGGTGAATTTGCCCAAACAGACGGATAACCACCATTATTAGGATCGCCCTTCATGTTGCCGATGTTGTACTTGGCGTTTTCAACAGCTTGTTGCCGACGCAGGTCGGAAATCTGACTGTTATTAGTTTTAATTTGCGTGTTTAAGCTATCTTGCTGGCTTTGATTTAGTGACAGTAGGTAGTTTTGTTGGCCCTGTTGTTCGGCTAACTGGGAATTCATGGATCGTTGGTCAACCAGCAGTTTTTCAACTTCATCCTTTTGAGAAGCCAGCTGGTGTTTTAGTTCAGTAATTTTCCCGACTGTATCTTTAATCTTATCCGAAACTGAATTACGGTATTGTTGCTTGTCGACAAAGTCACTGAGATCCTTAGAAGATGCTAACATTTCCAAGGTTGAAATCTGGCCTTCGACATACATTGTCTTAATGTTTTCGCCTAAAATTGCCTTCTGGCGAGCCAATTCTGCTTCCGCCGCAGTAATTTGGTGTTGTAAATCATCGCTTTTAGCTTGGTTAGCGTTAATTTGAGCCTGCAAAGTATTTATCTGTTGTTGCAGTTTATTAATAGCATCGCCTAAGCTGGCTGCCTCGGCACCAAGCTGTGCTTTGGCCGATTGTTTACTGCTGTTATCAGCCCTCAAGGCATTAATTTGATCATCAAAGCGGTCGGCTTGCACAAGCGGCACACTCACCAGACTTACACCAAACACTAGCGTTAATAACACCAGCGGCACAACAGATAGATGAGTGAGGATTTTTCTAGTTTTCATTTTTGGTTTTTTTGAACCTAGAATTAGCATATCATACCCTTCAAGTTATTGCAATTATTCAACTATTGTTTTATTAAATTAGTGCTGAGAGCACAGCGTTCCACTTACGTTTAGATGGACCGCTCCCTCTTAAAACGTTCTTTACATCCGGCTAAAAGGTACCCTCCGATCATTAATAAAGAGTTCTTTATTTTGTTGTCTTGAATTTGAGATACCGCCTAGTAGCAAGTATTGAAGAGACGGCTCCGATGAGTATACCAATGCCCATTTGGACTGTCAAAATAATCCAAAAATGTTGGCTAAAGTAGTCACTGGCAAAGCCAATATCTAATAGTCCTAGGCTGGTTGCTTCAAAGGCTGACGAGGTGACTGTAAATAAGCTGCCGACTAGAATGACTGATAGAACTGAAGCAATGACACCGTAAAGCATGGTCTCAACAACGAAGGGCCCGCGGATATACCAGGTAGTAGCGCCTAACAGGCGCATAATGGTAAGCTCTTCGCGCCGGTTGAAAATAGCCATTTGAATGGTGTTAAAGATGATAAGGGTCGAGATAACCGTAAACACAATCACACCGGCCAGAGCAGCTTCGCGCATAAAGTGAGTCGCTTGGGTTATCTTGTCGATGGCTTCCTTACGGTCGCCAGAATATGATGTTTCGCTGGATTGATAACGTTTAATTTCCGGTTGTTCCAGATAGGCGCGGATTTCATTAATCTTATCAGGATCTTTTGGCTTGATCTGGATAGTCGCCGGCAGCGGATTTTCAGTTTCCGAAATGGCAGCCAGCAAATCGGGATTATTCTTATTTTGCTCTTGATAGCCCTTGAGTACGTCATCTTTGGATATATAGGTGACTGCTTTGACATTATTTACCTGCTTTAGGTCATTAATTAACTTGTTTCTATCTTTATCAGTTACAGTGTCCTTTAAATAGACTGAGACGTCTATTTTATCGGTTATTTGAGCAATTGTATGGGAAAAAGTGGCATTGGAAATAACTAAGAACAACACAATCGTTAAGGTCACTAACATCATGGCCATGGCTGCAATAGCCAACCAAGTATTACGAATAAAGTTAAGCAATCCAGTCGAAAAAATGCGTTCCAATGTGATAATGCGTCGTCTCATACCCACCGGTTTCATGCTTTGTACTCTCCACGGGCCTTATCGCTAACAATTTTACCGTCTGTTATGGTTATGACTCGTCTTTTAAGCCGATTTACAATATCTTGATTGTGGGTCGTGAGTAAAACAGTTGTGCCATATTTATTTATTTTTTCCAGCACTTTAATGACGTCCCAAGCATGCTTTGGGTCAAGATTTCCAGTTGGCTCGTCGGCAATCAGAATACGCGGTTGGCGCACCACGGCTCGGGCAATAGCCACCCGCTGCCTTTCACCGCCTGACAGCTCTAGGGGCATACGTTTTTCTTTTCCTTGCAGTCCCACAATTTCCAGAACCTTAGGAACAGTATGATGTATTTCGCGGTTAGCATAGCCGACTATTTCCAAAGCAAAGGCAACGTTTTCAAAAACATTCTTATTAGGCAGCAGTTTAAAGTCCTGGAACACCACACCGATTTTACGACGTAGCAATGGAATCTCTTTATCCTTAAGCTTGTCATAATCAATACCGCCCACAATGATTTTACCGCTATTGGGCCGTTCCTCACGGGTAAGTAGCTTAAGCAGAGTTGATTTGCCGGCACCGCTCTGGCCCACAACAATAACAAACTCTTTCGGCTCAACGTGCACACTGACGCGGTCTAGGGCTGGCGCGCTTGCTCGGCTATAACTCTTTGTTACTCTATCTAGTAATATCATTTGCTAGCTGTTTATTATAGACGTTTTTGGCATGATACCAAAAACCCCTTACGGTTATAGACCATAAGGGGCTTCTTATGAAGCAGTCCATCTCCTACATTGGAGCTGGTGCTGGTGGTTGCTCACTAGGAGCTTCCGGAGCCTGGGGAGCTGCATCACCACCATCAGGTGGGGCAACTGGATCAGGCGAAGGAGCCGGAGCTGGATCGGTTGGACCTGCCGGTGGATCGACAGGAGCTACAGGAGCAGGTCCTGCAGGAACGTCCTGCCCTGGTTGATCCGCTGCTGGCGTCATGGGAACGTTCTGTTGTTGATCGTCCATGGTTCTTCCTTTTTATGTTGATAAAGACTCATTAACCTTAACAACTATGTTCAGCCTTGTCAAATATTCTACTCGCCAAGCGAGTGTTCCTGGTAGGCTTGTATAAAAGGATTAATATCGCCATCTAAAACAGCCTCAGGGTCTGATGATTCGTGTTTGCTGCGTAGATCTTTTACCTGTTTATATGGATGCAGCACGTAGGAGCGGATTTGATTTCCCCACTCAGCTGATTGAGTGGGGCCTTTAAGCTCACTTATCTGGTCTTTGTGCTGCTCAAGCTGCAGTCTAGCTAAGCGCGAGCGCAGAATTGTAAGTGCTGTTTCTTTGTTTTGCAGTTGTGAGCGCTCGTTCTGAATACTAACTGTAATACCTGTCGGTAGGTGCGTCGCACGCACCGCTGAATCAGTCGTATTTACCGACTGGCCGCCGTGTCCGCCACTGCGAAAAACATCGACTTTAAGGTCTTTCTCGTCGATAGCAAGGTCACGAGGAGTATCTATTTTTGGCAACACATCGACTTTAGCAAAACTAGTCTGGCGCAAATGATCAGCATTAAAAGGGCTGAGGCGTACCAATCGATGCACCCCATGCTCGCCTTTTAATTTACCGTAGGCAAAATTGCCGTTGATTTCCAGAGTTACGCTTTTAAGTCCGGCTTCATCGCCGCTGCTTTGTTCGACTGTTTTAGCGTGATAGCTGTTTGCTTCGGCCCAACGCACATACATCCTGCATAACATTTGTGTCCAATCCTGAGCGTCGGTACCACCGGCACCGGCATATATACTAACTATAGCGTCATGGTTATCATAAGGTCCTTTGAACTTCAAATCAGCTTTAAGTTCAATTAGGGTTTCTTGGGCCTTTTTGAGCTGTTCATTTAGATCGACGTCAAGCGAGCTATCGTGCAGGTCTATCATGTCTTTAACGTCCCCAACAAGCTGTTGCAGCTCTAGCCAAGGAGTGACCTGCATCTCAAGCTGGTTAATACGCTTCATAATATCTTGGGCAACCTGATTGTCAGACCAAAAATCAGCAGCTTGGGCTGCCAATTGTAATTTTTTCAATTCTGATGCACGCTCATCAAGTTGCAGCTGTTTGGCTGCTTTGTCAATATCATCTTTTAGAGTTGCCGCCTTTTTCTCTAAGTCCATATTCTTAAGTCTACAGGACAAGGCTCGAAGCTAAAACAAACGGCTTATTTCCAGAGTGGGCGAATTTGTTTGTGTAATTTTTTGCTGAATGTTTCGCCGGCGTTACCAAGTGTTCCAAAACCCCAAATCTTGTCTTCGAATAAAGCCTTACTGACAGCTATAATGCCCTCTTCAGTAATTGCTTTTATACGCTGAGGAAGTTTGTAGTAGTCGTCAATATGATCATCAAAAAAGTAGCGTTGGGCATAGCCGCTTGATATGCCGCCGACAGTTTGGCCACTGCGCTGATAGCGGCCAAGCGCATATTGTTTGGCAGCTTCAATATCCTCATTGGATAGCTTGCCGGCAAAGACACCCTCCAGTTCTTTAGTAATTATATCGAATAGTGGGGCGACGTTTTTAGCCAATACCTGAGCGCCAAACCACCAATTACTGGTTTGTTCTGTCAGGCCATAGCCGGAATTCATGTGATAGACCAGACCACGTTCGCGAGCCGTTCCCCAGATTCGCGAATATAAGGTTTCTGTAAGGATAGCGTTAACAAGACCGAGCGCATCAGTTTCAGGATCATCCAAACGTCTCAATAAAAACGTATCTAGATAGAAGTAAAGATTGTCGACTGTTTCGTTCTGAATATGCAGCGGTTGCTCCAAACGCTGTGGACGCTCAATTGGCAACGCTGTTCTGCCGTTACCCAATGGTAATTCCAGACTGGCAAACAACTGCTTTATGATTCGTCGCCGCTCAGCATTAATATTGCCAGCAATGACAAAACGTAGGTTACTGGTGGTATGTGTCCTAGCGTAATGCTCACGCACATCGTCAACTGACACATTATCCATTAATGCAAAGCGATGCAGGTCCGTCATAACTTTAAAACCATAGGCTTGGCGAAGCGCTAGACTCAAATGCCTAAAATGATTATTGCTTCGCGCCATCAGCTCTTCCCGCACATTACCAAATTCAGCATCGAATTCTTCTTCTAAAAACAATGGTTTAGCAATGGCCGTTAACAGCAAACCAAGTACCCGGTCCCATTCAAAATCTGCACACTCAGCTTCATAGGTGATGTCATAAGTGCCCGTACTGGCATTGCTGTAGGCTCCATTTTTTTCAAACTCCGCTTGAAAGGCGCGAGCTTTAGGAATAAGCTGATTAGCGCCTAACAGTAGATGTTCCATCAGGTGAGGAGTCTCCCATTTGGGTGTCTTAACCAGGTATTCGCCGGCTCGAAAACTGACCTCGAAGGTCATGACGCTGGCTTGCGGAATATGAATCAAAAGACCTTTTGTGCCATTTTTTAAATCAAGTTCAAAAACAGTGTGCTTCAAGTTTACTCCTGTAAGCGCAATTACTTGCGCTTTTTACCTTTAGAGCGTCTTTTGCGCTCCGCTTTACGAGCTTTCTTACGCTTTTCGTGTACTTTCCGCTTCTGTTGAGTTTCTGTAGCCGACTGCTTAAAGTCACTCTCCTGATACTCTTCCGCATCGATGATGACATCAGCATTATCGACCGATTTACGGGCCGCCCGGGTAAGTTCGGTTTCAATTGGTTGTTCCAGTTCTTCTTCATCAACCGGCTGGGCCTGAAAGAGCGCTCTTACGACATCGTGGCGCAGCGTAGATTGCATGTCTTCAAACAGAATCTGTCCCTGCCGCCGATATTCTACCAGCGGATCGCGCTGGCCGACACTGATCCAGTGAATGCCTTCTCGCAAGTGATCCATGTTTTCAAGGTGTTGCATCCAAAGGTTGTCTAAAATTTGCAAAAAGATATCCCGTTCAATTTTGCGTAAAATATCAGCACCAAAAGCCGTTTCGCGGGTTTTATACAGCTTGTCGCTTTCTTTGAGCAAGGCTTTGCCGAAAGAGTCAGTGTCACTATCAAATAAACGATCTAGGGTTGACTCATCGAACGGAAAAACTTCCTTGATCATATCTTCATATTGGTCACTTAACGTTTGCGGGGAGCTAGCCAAGGTTTGTACCTCTTCTTCAATAAAGATTTTGACGCGCTTGCTGATATCAGTTTGCAGTAATATTTCGCGGCGCATTGAATAGATTGCGCGGCGATGCCGATTCATTACGTCGTCGTATTGAACAACGTTTTTGCGGGCATCGAAGTTATAACCTTCTACTTTTTTTTGGGCAGCCTCGAGGCTACGGCTAATCATGCGGTTTTCAATCGGCGTTTCATCATCTACTTTCAAGCGATCCATAATTGAACCAATCCGTTCACCACCGAAAATACGCATCAAGTCATCGTCGGTACTTACAAAAAACTGGCTGGCACCAGGATCGCCTTGGCGCCCACTACGCCCGCGCAGCTGGTTATCAATGCGGCGCGATTCGTGCCGTTCCGACCCGACTACAAATAAACCGCCCAGCTCTTTGATTCCTTCGCCAAGTACAATGTCCGTGCCACGACCGGCGATATTAGTAGCAAGCGTTACCGAACCCTTTTCGCCAGCTTTGGCAACAATACCAGCTTCGCGTTCATTGTTTTTAGCGTTCAAGGTTTCGTGATTGACGCCGGCTTTAGTAAGCATGCTACTCAGCGCCTCATTTTTTTCAACTGAAACAGTTCCCAGTAGGACGGGTTGGCCTTTTTGCTGCAATAGTTTTACTTCGCGCACAATGGCGCGAAACTTGCCTTCCTCGCTACGATAGATTCTATCCGGCCGATCATCACGGATAAACTTCCGGTTAGGTGGAATTTCTAATACATCTAGTTTATAGATCTGGTGGAACTCCTCTTCCTCGGTTTTAGCCGTACCGGTCATGCCAGCCAATTTTTCATACAGGCGAAAGTAGTTCTGAAAAGAAATGGTAGCTAGCGTCATCGACTCTTCCTGCACTTCGACGCCTTCTTTGGCTTCAATTGCCTGGTGCAAACCTTCATTATAGCGGCGGCCCTTAAGCAAGCGTCCGGTGAATTCATCAACAATAACAACTTCTCCGTCAGTCGTGACAACATAATCTTTATCCCGCTTAAAAAGGGTCTGGGCCTTGAGAGCTTGATCAAGATGGTAAATGGTGCGGATATTTTCAGTCGCATATAGATTATCGATGCCGAGTGTTTTTTCCATCAATTTAATACCCTCGTCGGTCAAGATTACCGACCGGCGTTTCTCGTCTTTTTCATAATGCTCTTCTTCAAGATTGCGTACCACTTTGGCAAACTGGGCGTAGGCACTACCGCTGGTGACTGCCGGCGCCGAAATAATCAATGGCGTACGAGCTTCATCAATCAAGATTGAATCAACTTCGTCAACGATAGCATAGTGCAAATCACGCTGTCTTAGTTGGTCGACCTCACGCACCATATTGTCGCGCAGGTAGTCAAAACCGAATTCGTTATTGGTTCCGTAGGTGATGTCAGCTTCATAAGCCTCCTGACGAGTACACGGTTTTAGGTGATGAAATCTAGCGTCCTGGTGCTTGGTATTACTAAATTTGCTGTCATAAATATACGATTCATCGGCAATAATTACACCCGTCGTTAGGCCCAAAAAATCATAGATTTGTGCCATCCAACCGGCATCACGCTGTGCTAGATAATCATTGACAGTTACAACGTGTACGCCCTTGCCGCTCAGCGCATTAAGATAGACCGGTAATGTCGCTACCAACGTCTTACCTTCGCCGGTTTTCATCTCGGCCACGCTGCCGGCATGTAACGCCATACCCCCGACAAGCTGTACATCAAAGTGTCGCTGCTTAAGCGTGCGGGTAGCCGCTTCGCGCACTAAGGCAAAGGCATCTGGCAGTATTTTATCCAAAGCTTCTTTCTCTAAGCGCTTTTTCAGTACGTCTGTCTGTTGCTTAAGTTTGCTGTCAGACATTTTTTTATATTGGTCAGACAATGCGTTAATATCACGCACTCTTTTGGTTAGCCGTTTTAATGTCTTAGCCTGGGGGTCACCCAGTACGCGCTTTAATACTTTTCGCAAATTCCCTCTCCCTTTCCGAAATTCAGTAGCAGGTCGGATAAAAACTACTGGCCTTTATTGTACCTCAAGCTCACTGGGCCACGCCACGAAATTTTCTGCGCTTTTTTTGGCAACTATCAAACAGCTAAGAAGCCCGGCGATGAAGTTTAGCCAGCACGCGACGGTGCAAGTGCAAGCTGCTGTGCGTTTCTTTGTATTTTTTGAGTAGGTTTTTGAGCTTCGCTTCGACGATATCGATAGCTGCAAAGATGTTCATTGTTGATTCAGAAACTGTGATTGTATCGTGAGGTAGTTGTAACACCACTTCACAAGTATATTCTTTGCGTGTTTTAATACTCTTTTCTTTGAGTAGTACTTCGGCATGGGCGCTTTCGCGGGCAGCTCTAGGTAAAAAACGATCTAATTTACCGATTTTTCGGGTAGCGTATTCTTGAAGTTTGGGATCGGCCTTTAGATGGACACCGGAAATTTCTAATTTCTTGATCATAGCTCTGTCTTGCCTCCCATATATGGCTGTAAAACCTTAGGAATGATGACACGGCCGTCTTTTGTCTGGTAATTTTCTAGTATAGCAATCAGCGGGCGCTGCGAAAAAGCCGTAGCATCATTGGTGTGAAGCAGCTCCACGCTGCCCCCCGTTCGTCGTAGCCTGCTACGAGTGCTGCGTGCCTGGTAATCAGTCATGTAGTCAGCTGTGTGCGTTTCGAGGTACTTATTTTCGCCAGGCAGCCATACATTTATATCCACGCCTCGAGCATTTGGCTTACCTATGTCGGCCGTACATTTATTGAGCACTTGATAAGGTAAATCGAGTTGCTGCATAAGGTACTCTTGTATGGCTATTAATAACAAATGCTCTTGCAGGCCGGTTTCGGGAGTTGTAAAGCTTTCCATTTCAAGTTTATCGAATTGGTGCATACGGATGATGCCTTCGATGTCTTTGCCATATGAGCCAGCCTCACGCCGGAAGCTTGTTGAAAAGCCGACATAACGAATCGGCAGATCTTTTTCATCAACGATTTCATCCAAGTACATGGTTGATAGCGAGTGTTCGGCGCTGGCATTGAGCCATAACTCATCATCTGCCAGCTTGTAGGTCTGCTCTTCAGCATTCAGCCGTGTCGACGCCTCATAGGCATCAGTGCGAATTAAAGCCGGTGGTAATACCGGAATAAAGGGTTTGGCGCTGAGCTCAAGCTTATTTTTTTGTATCAGTTCTTCAATTATTTTCTCATTGCCAAGTGTCTCAAGTGCAAACTGCATGAGGGCAAACTGCAAGCGCACTAAATCACCTTTTATGTACGCAAAACGGCTGCCGGCCACTTTAGCCGCCCGCTCTTTATCGACTAAATCTTTGGTCTTAACTATTTCGGCATGGTTTTTAGGTTTAAAAACAAATTCTTTTTTCACTCCAACCTGCTTCACTACCTGATTATCCGCTTCACTGGCACCAACCGGCACATCATCGAGCGGCATATTCGGTACTTGCTTCAACAGAGGCCAAAACTTCTTGTCAATAAGATCGAGAGCTTTTTCTAATTTAGACAGCTCATCTTTTATCTGGCGGCCCTCGGCAATCTGGGCTTCGCTCGGTTTAGCTTTGCCAGATTTCTGGGCATGTTCATTGCGCCTTTGACGCAAAGCCTCTATCTTAGTCAGCTGTGTGCGCCGTTGATTATCAAGCTCCAGCAGTGCATTAATATCGACTTTTAGCTGTTTTTGCTGCGATTTTTCTTTGACCAGATCGGGGTTATCACGAATAAACTGGATATCTAACATGATTATAGTATACCTTCAGCTTGGCTAGCACGCATCATTTTTAGCGTTACTACAATAATTTAGGCTGCTAACGTACCTTTTAGGCTTTTTAACGTCAGTTCTGTTCGAGCCTTGGCATACAAACAAAAATCACAATCGCCACCCATGGCTGCTTTGCCGACTGCCGGCATGTCTCCCTCAAGACATTTTTTCATGTCTTTAAGAGTCGGCTCCACCCATTTGTAATCACCTTTATAGGGAATAATCTTAGTCGTAAATTCTACTTTATTAAAAAAGCCGTCTAAATCGAGCCGGCCATTGGTATACACAAAATAAGCTGTATTGCTAACATCCAAGCCATTGGCGCGAAGCAGCCATTGATAGACTTCCATCTGGCGTTTGTAGCTCTGCTGCCAGTCGGCATCCAAGCTAACTTCACCTGCTTTAGCGGTTGCCTTATAGTCCACCACTATAACTTTTCCACTTTCGTCTACCCAGATATCGTCAATGGCACCAAAAACATGCAGGTTGGTCGGTTTATGCAGTGTGAATACGCCTGTAAAATTATGGCGCCACTTATCCAGGTCCGGGTGTTGCATTGGTACGGCTTTTATCTGATAGTCGATCATCCATGGGTGAGGTTCACCTTTTTGGCGATAGCCATCAAACTCTTTTTTAAGTAGTTCGTCGATGGCTTTATTTATCTGAAACGGCGGGCCGCTCGGCCGTTTAATCTTTAGCCGTGCATCTAGCCAGAAACAACGCGGGCACTGCTTAAAAAGTTCAATTTTACTGCGGCTGATCTTATAGGGCGTTGTCTGACCCGGCTCATAAGGCAAGTAGCGGGTTCTGGAATATGTATTAGCCATGTACTACTTTATTGTTCGATTTTACTGGCGATTTACTTCTTAAGACCAATTATCAGGATGATCGCAAAGCTGGCTTTAAGCACCAGATTTATAACCACGTGGTTAAATTCCATGATCTCATAGCGCTTCCAGCTCTTATAATTACGCAAACGATTAAGTAAATTAACTGAGAATAAGACAAAGCCTAATAATAAAACCCCATCCACGCTATAAACATACCAGGGTTGGCGTACCATGCCGTAAGCAGCCGTCGCCATCAAACTTACAAGTATAATTAACCAAGGTAATGCTGCCGAAAACACCCCAAATATATAGGCTGACCAAACTGCTTTCTTAGTGCCCCTAGCAAGGTTTTGTTTCTCTGCCAGCCAGTATAGGCCGCTCATTAAGACGACCAGTCCTGCCATTAGCTTCAAGAAAACAACATCTTGGACGCCGCCTAGCATAGCTACCACTTCAGTCATAAGCCCAAGCGTAATAGCAAGCTCCAGCCAACGCAGCGGACGAATACCGTCGCGCAGCGCTTTGTAATACTGATTGCGTAAGCTGGTTGCCAGCAGCAAGGAAAACAGCGCAGCGATGGCCATAATAACCACCACTGCCCATTTAAGCTGAACATCCATAACAGCGTGTATAGATGGCGCAAATTGCGTAGTAGTTTGGCTTGACAGTGCATCTTTGCCAACATGCCCGATAACGAATGGATAACTGGCAGTACTCATGAATACCCCCGCGGCTACTGCTAACAGTGCAAAAACGACTGCCGAAGCTATGTGTAAGCGGTGTAATTGACTAAAAACCTGTGCCTTAGTTGCCATTTGTCCTACTATATCATGAACTTAGCCGACTGGAGCATATGGAATGTGGCAAGCGCCCTGCCCTGTTTTCTCGGTAAATTTTTGATGATACTCTTCTGCTGGATAAAATTCGCTTGCCTTGGTAATCTCAGTCACTATGGGTTTGTCAAAATCTGTTTGCAATTCCTTTTTCACTGCTTCGGCAGCTAATCTTTGCCTATCATCAAAGTAAAAAATCGCTGATCTATATTGGTCGCCAACGTCGGGACCTTGCCTGTTGAGTTGGGTTGGATCATGCATCCGAAAAAATTGCTTCAATAGTGTTTCAAAGCTAACTAACATAGTATCGAACTCAATTAAGGTTACTTCGGCGTGTCCGGTGGTATGGTTGCAAACTTGCTCATAGGTGGGGCTCTTAGTATGGCCGCCACTGTAGCCCACGGTTGTTTTGGTGACGCCAGGAACTTGGTCAAAATAATATTGAACACCCCAAAAGCAGCCGGCTGCAAATAATGCTTTTTGTATATTCATACTTCTTGATTATAAACCACTCAAATTATTTTCTAGAGATGTAGGGGTTATTCTTGATATAAAACCGCCACAGTTGATCTTTAGCCTCACGTATACCGATCCGGGTGGAAACTCCAATGTCTTTTTGGGCGATTACTTTGATGGGTGGTAGGAGTTCAAGTGAGGATTTTCCAAGTTTTACTCCAGATAGCTTCGTGTCATTAATACCTATAGCCTGAGCCAGCTTGGCTGGACCATTGGTGAGTTGCAGTAGTTTATCGGTACTCCGATTTTTTATTATCAACTCAATGCCCTCGAGTGGTTCGGCTGCCCGTAGTAAAACCGCTTCGCCCCTTCCGCTTTCGCCAACTACTATGTTGATGCAATAATGCATCCCATAAGTGAAATAGACATAAAGTCTGCCACCTGCCTCAAACATCGGCGCCGTGCGTTTTGTAATTCCCCGAAAACTGTGGCTGGCAGGATCATCTTGGCTATAGGCTTCAGTCTCTACAATTTTAAGGCGGATATCGCCCGCTGGCGTATGCCGCAATAGCTCACAGCCTAACAGCTTTGGCGCCGCATCAAAGGCCGCTATTTTAAGAGCATCCATCCTATGCTTCAAGTTTTAGGCGCTTTACTAGCCACTCTCTCGGCAAAATACTTAAGAACCAACCGGCTCGAGGGCCGGCTTTTTTGTTAATTAGCACCTGATACAAAGTGCTGAATAGCTCTTTAG
>CAYVSP010000015.1:0-19906 GCA_964453655.1 uncultured Candidatus Saccharibacteria bacterium | reverse complement strand
GAAATGTGGGTACAGGAGCAACTGTGGAAGGGTGATTACACGATAAGTGCTATTGAATTGAGCGGCCCGGAGTACAGCGTTACTCAGTTCCTAGAAAACTGCGAGTAGCTGCTTATGAAAAGGGAATACTTTAAGGCAATACCGGCTGTTTATATTCTGTTTAGTAAGAATAGAGAGGTTTTGCTATTAAGGCGTCATAACACCACCTATTTTGATGGCTACTTCAGCTTGCCAGCCGGGCACGTGGAGCTAGGCGAATCACTACGTTCAGCCGCTATTCGTGAAGCCCAAGAAGAAGTTGGCGTAACAATTAAAGTCAGCAACTTAAAGTTAGTCCATGTCCTAAATAGGCCAGCCGGCGAAAAAAATGGCGATACAAGGCTTGATTTCTTTTTTGAGGTTAAGTTATGGACGGGTGAGTTGAAAAATATGGAGCCTAATAAATGCTCTGAACTTAAATGGTTCAACGCCAGTAGCTTACCGCCTGAGATGATACCGGAAGTTCGCCAAGCGGTGGAGTTAGTACTCAAAGGAGAAGTTGAATCTGAATATGGCTGGCCTAAGACTTGAAGAAGGCCTTAATTGCCTTTAGGTCACGCTTTTTCCAGTCGGCTTGCCACTCAATAATTTCAATGCCCTGTTTGGTTGAACGATCTAGTGCCGGCGACATGACTGAATAGAAGAAGTCTTTATAGGTTTTGAGAAAATCCCGATCGCTGAAAGCGCGTCCGGCATAGACGGGCATTCGGTAAAAGCTCAAATCGGTTCCAAGATTTTCTTCCAGCCAAGGCCACTGCTTGATAAGCCATTGCCAGGTTTGCATTTTAGCGTGGCGATTTAAAAAGCTGTAAGCAACCCAATAAACTACGTCCTGTAAGCGCACATCATCTGTGGTAATCATTTTTAAAGCTGATCCAATAAGTTCAGGTTGCTCAAAACCGGTCAGTGCAGCAGCAATAGTGTTGCGCTCTTCGCTTAAGGTCGATTCATTATGTAAAATAACAAGCTTCTCAAAAGTTTTCTTATTACCGTGGCGGGCAGTCGTACCGAATACTACGCCACGCAAATCCGGATCAATCGTGGCCCCACGGCGCAGTTGGGCATCTGGCGGGGTGGAACGCAGGTCAGGTGCTACTTCAGCGGCGTGCTTAACACGATCAAACGACTCTAGACAACGCTTTACGATTGAGGGCTCATCTGCGCTGGCCGCTAATCCTAAGACGATTGGCCTCATCAGACTATCAAAATGGCTTTCCTTGGTTTTGCGCTCCCAGCCGAGGCGTTTTAGTTGAGGCTCCACCAGACGTCGAATATACGGCTTCATAGCTTCTCTAAGCGAATCATCATGCATAACCAGACGAATCGAACCTATCAATGAAGCGATAATATCCCAAACCGCATAACTATCCTCATTGCGATAAGCTTCCAGAAAGTGCAATACGCTTAAGGTGTCTATATAGCCGGCTTTAGCGGCCTCGCTGGCATCGCTTAGTATGCCAAGCCGGTCTAATGGTGAAAGCCTACCTTCTTTAATCTTTTCGGCAAGTTGTTCAAGGTAACTGGCATTGTAGACTACCCTGTAAAAACCGCTTTGGTTGCTATTAAGCTTAAGAATGCCTGTTTTTGGTTGTTTATACGTGCCTATGGCCTTAGTCAACGTTTCCGGTAACTCATTGGAGTTTGCCAGCAGGGGAACCGGCCAAGTTTGGCTATGTGCTAAGGATTTGGCAGCTTGTGCGCTGGCAAAAAAGCGCTGCTGACTAACGGTTACTTCATCATTTTCGACGTTAGCGCGGACAAGTGGAAAACCACTTTGACTGGTCCAGTCATGCATAAAGCGCCGAACTGAACGTTCAGAGGCTTCTTCGAGTGCTCGCCACAGGTCGACGGTATCAGTATTACCATATTCATGTTCCTTCAAGTAATAACGCAAGCCGGCTCGAAACGCTTCGGCCCCGAGATAGTTGTGTAGCATATGAATAGCACTCGCCCCCTTGCCATAACTTATGGTGTCAAAGATGGTACGGATTTCATCCGGATGATTGACGGTTACTTCAATCGGATGAGTGTTTGCCAAGGCATCCAATTTGAGGGCTTGTTGTTGCTCGTCAACAATAAATTGTGTCCATAAGTGCCAGTCGGGAAACAATTTGTCGATAGCTAAATATTCAATCCAACTAGCAAATCCTTCGTTTAGCCACAAATCAGTCCACCAGCGCATGGTGACTAGATTCCCGAACCACTGATGAGCCAGCTCATGGGCTACCACCAATGCCACATATTGCTTACTGGCAAGAGTTGTATTTTTAGGGTCAACCAGCATAGCCTGCTCGCGGAACGTGATGCAGCCCCAATTTTCCATTGCACCGGCTGCAAAATCCGGTAGTGCAATCAGATCACACTTAGGCAATGGGTATTTAATGCCAAAGTAGTCGTTATAAAATTCCAAACACTTTACGGCGATATCAAGCGCAAAAGCGGTGTGCTGAACATTGTCGGGGGTTGCGTAAGTGCGCACCAGTACACCATCTTTTGTTTTAGCTTCTCGGTGTTTTAAGTTGCCCCACACAAAGGCCAGAAGGTAGGTACTCATTTTCGGCGTTGTCTGAAAAACTGTCAGTTGGCGCGTCTTTCCCTCTGGTTTTTGTTCTCTGATTGGCGTGTTGGAGAGCAGAACTTGATCTTTTGGCGTAATTAAAGTGAGTTCAAAGGTTGCTTTAGCCTCCGGTTCATCAATGCATGGGAAAACCTCGCGCGCATGGTGGCTTTCAAACTGAGTGGCAATAAGCTTTTGTTTTTTGCCATTTTGTTCAAAAAAACAAGGATATAGACCATTCATTTGACGGCTTATCCGGCCGTTAAAGCGCAGCGTAATAGTGTACCTGCCCGGATAAAGCGTTGTTTTACTATGCAAGCGTACCTCATTGAGCGAGCTATGATGGTTAAGGCGTTCAATTTCGATGGTCTGCTCATTTTTTTGCTGATGATAAGTGACCTCGGCGCTGGTAATCTTCACGTCATTTTGATGAAAGGTAAGGCGTTTACTTGGTCGACCGACTTTTCGGCCGCTAATGACAACGCTGCCCTCGAATACCATTGTTTCAGGATCAATAGCTAGCTGTAGCCCATAGTGCTCTGGTGCAAATTGAGCAAATAGTCTCACGACTTTTTTCATATATAAGTTATATCTTAACAAAGTTGCTCGGTCGTAGAAGAATTGACTTTTACAACACCCCAGACTATAATGTTGTTAATAGGTCGGCCGCGAAGGTCGGCTTTTTTCATGAACTGAAAGGACACAGATGGACTTGGATATTAAACAACTAGCTCTGGCGGTTAAGACGATTGCTGAGGAGAAAAACCTACCAGAAGAGGCTGTTCAGGAAGTAGTTGAGCAGGCTTTAGCGGCTGCTTATCGCCGTGACTACGGTGAGAGGGAGCAAGAAGTCCGCGTCAGCATGAATTTGAATACTGGCGACGTAACAGCTTATGTAACCAAGGAAATTGTTGAAGAAGTCGAGGATCCTCACTTTGACATTAGTCTTAAAGACGCTGGCGTTATGAAAAAGAATGCAAAAGTCGGCGATACCATTGAAGTTACTGAAAAAGTTGAAAATTTTGGCCGGGTGGCGGCGCAAACAGCCAAACAGGTCATCTTGCAACGATTGCGTGAAGCTGAAAGAGAAATCATTATGAGCGAATACGAAGATAAAATTGGCACTGTCATCAATGGCATAGTAGGACGCGTCGAGGGTCGTATTGTGCGCGTTGAGCTCGGCAAAGCCCAAGGTATCATGCCGGCCAGCGAGCAGATTCAGAGCGAGCGATACTACCCAGGCCAACGGCTCAAAGTTTACCTTAAGGATGTGGAACGCGGTTTTCGCGGACCTCAGCTGGTTGTCTCACGCGGTTGTCCGGAATTTGTCGATTGGCTGTTCCGTGGTGAGGTGCCAGAAATGGAAAATGGCGCAGTAGAAATCAAAGATATTGCCCGCGAAGCCGGTGTCCGGACTAAGCTAGCTGTACATAGCACCGTGCAAGGCGTTGACCCGGTAGGTACGTTCGTCGGGGGCCACGGTACACGTGTGAACGCAGTTATGAGCGAAATTGGCGAGCAGGAAAAGATTGACATCGTGGTCTGGGATGACAATGCGGTGGCTTACATCACTAATGCTTTGAGCCCTACTAAAGTGACTGAAGTTAAAATTGATGAAAAACAGAAGAAGGCGACGGTTATAGTTCCGGAAGATCAATTAAGTATTGCTATTGGTAAAAACGGTCAGAACGTACGGCTTGCCAGTAAATTAACCGGCTATGAGTTGGATATTACGGCCGAAAAAGAAGTTGTTAAAGAAGAGCCTAAAGAAGAAGAGAAAGAAGTTAAAAAACTTCCAAAACTTAAGAAGAAGGAACAATTGGAAAGCAGTCTACTCGAAGCGATCGAAGAACACGGCGAGTAATACAATCACACCGAAGAATTTTTAATGACATGAGTAATGATTCAGCTTTCCCTCCAGGAAACGACTTGTTGAAAATGGGCTTCTTTACTGTAGAACTAAGTAACGGTTAAACTTTCGACCCACTACACTATTTGGTTGCTGTACATGAGCATGGGTCTATTGTAATCGACGGGCTAGAGCGTTCCTGGGAAGATATATATGAGTCGGATATGCCACTCTTAGCTTATGATCTTATTTCGATTGGCAAGAACGAAACGGATGATCCAGAGCTGCGAGCCGCAATCTTTACATCTGTTCTGCGAATTGCCGAAACTTTGTCTCCGGCTTATGGAGAGGGCGGGCAGGATGCTTATGGTAGTTCAAACATCCTTTTTTCTTCAGTATTTTGGGCATTTTTTGAATTTAGTGATTATGAAAAAATGAAACGGGTTTATGAAAAATGTAAGGACATTGTTTCCGGAGAAGCACAGTATTACATGGAGCAAGCAATAAAAGATCCTGAAGAATATAAAAATCGATTAAGAAATAGAAAAAAAGGTATGTAAATTAGCACTCTTGACCTGCGAGTGCTAATTGCTATAATGGAGAAGCGGAGGAAAATAAGAACTCGTTCGTATTTTCCGAGCATCGCTCATTATATCCGCAGGATATAATAGGGTAGCGAACTAAAAAACTTCGCTAAAGGATGGGTTGAATATAGTATGATGCCACAGAGTCCTGATTTTCAGGAATTTTTGAACCACTTAACAGACAATGCGCTAGCTAGTCTAAAGCACGCCGATGCAATTGCCCGCAGTTTTGGCAGTGCCTACATTGGCACTGAGCACTTACTACTCGGCTTGCTGGCGCAGGATTCAAGCATGGGGGCTAAGATTTTAGGTAATGCCGGCGTAACACTTGATAGAGCTCGCCTGGCGCTTAACTTGACCCCGAAAACACTTGTTATCAATCTAGGGGCCAAGGGACTGAGTGAAACAGCTAAGTTGACTCTTAAAATGGCTTATGACATTGCCCAGGATTTCAATCAGGAATTCTGCGGCACAGAGCACATACTTTACAGTATTCTTACTCAAAAGAATGCCCGCGCCACAACCCTGCTAAGAGACATGAATGTTGATGTTGATGCGATGATTAATGAACTCGAGCAATTTCTTAATCGCCAACAATATGAAGACGGCGAAGCGCCTACGGGCAGTAGCCGCACGCGTACGATTCGTAAACAACGCAAAACTGCACTTGATTTTTATAGCACTGACCTAACACAGCAGGCTAAAGAAGGTAAGCTCGATCCGGTGGTTGGCCGTGAAGCCCAAATCCGCCGTGTAATCACTATTTTGAACCGCCGGACCAAGAACAACCCGGTGCTGATTGGCGAGCCTGGTGTCGGCAAAACCGCTATTGTTGAAGGTTTGGCACAGCGCATTGTGGCTGAAGACGTACCAGATAGTCTGCTGGATAAGCGTATTATGATGCTCGATCTAGCCGGTATGATTGCCGGAACGAAATACCGCGGCGAGTTTGAGGAGCGGCTTAAGAAAGTCATGGCTGAACTCGACAACGATAAGAAAACCATTGTCTTTATAGATGAGTTGCACTTGATTGTGGGCGCTGGCGCTGCCGAAGGCGCCATGGACGCCGGCAACATCTTAAAACCGGCACTGGCGCGCGGTAAAATCCAGGTCGTTGGGGCTACTACCACCGCCGAATACACCAAACACATAGAAAAAGACGCTGCGCTGGAGCGCCGCTTCCAGCCTATCCAAGTACCAGAAGCAACTGTTCCAGAAACACTTTCTATCCTAAAGGGACTTCGGCGGCATTACGAAGCATTTCATAACGTCAAGGTCAGTGACGATGTGTTAGACGAGACTGTCACGTTAGCTAAACGTTATGTCAATGATCGTTATATGCCCGACAAAGCGATTGATTTACTTGATGAAACGGCCGCTTATTTAAGAGTAGACAAGGGCAAAACTCCGCCAGAAGTGCGGCGACTACAGAAAGAACTCAAGCTGGTAAATACCCGTAAGGATGAAGCCAGCGACGCCGAAGACTATGCCAAAGCAGCTGAGCACAAGCAACGTGCTTCGCAAATCAACGAAGAGCTAAAAAAGCTACATGCTGCCGGCAAAAGCGCCAATAAGCTTACTATGCACAGTGACGATGTGGCTGAAGTTGTAGCGCGAATGACTGGTGTGCCAGTGACTAAGGTTATCCGATCTGAGGCTAAATATTTACTGAATTTAGAAAAACAGCTTGGCAAATATGTAATCGGCCAGGACGAAGCTGTTAGTGCAGTAGCTAAGGCAGTTCGTCGTAACCGCGCCGGCATTAGCGGCGGTCAACGGCCGATTGGTTCGTTCATCTTTCTCGGCCCGACTGGCGTGGGCAAAACTGAATTGGCCCGAATACTAGCCCGTGAATTTTTTGGTTCGTCAGACGCCATGGTCAAGATAGACATGAGTGAATTCGGCGAACGGCATACGGTAGCGCGCTTAGTGGGCGCACCGGCTGGTTATGTCGGTTATGATGACGGTGGTCAATTAACAGATAAAATTCGTCGGCAACCATATAGCTTGGTGTTATTTGATGAGATCGAAAAAGCTCATCCGGAGGTCTTCAATATGCTGCTGCAAATTCTTGAAGACGGCGTGTTAACTGATTCCAAAGGGCGTAAGATAGACTTCACCAATACCATAATCATCATGACCAGCAATGTTGGCGCTGAAAAGCTACAAAAAGAAGCCTCTTTAGGATTCCATGCCGCGGCTACAAGCGACTTGAAAGACCTGGCTGATTTGCATAACTCTAATAAAGAAAAAGTACTCGATGAGCTTAAAAAGACCATGCGGCCGGAGCTGTTAAACCGCATAGACAAAATTATTGTCTTCAGAGCACTTACCAAGAAAGACGTGTTGAAGATCCTTGATCTACAGATTGAAGAACTCAAACAGCGTTTAGTGAAGCACGGACTGGGGCTTGAAGTTACGCCTTCAGCGCGCCAGCATTTATTGGAAAACGGATATGACGCTCATAATGGCGTTCGCCCAATGCGTCGGCTTTTACAGGATACTATTGAAGATCATATTGCCTTGGAGTTACTCGATAACAATTATGCCAAAGGCGATATTGTTGAGGTTGTAGCCAAAGACAAAGAACTAGTATACAGTGCGGCAACTGAAGACAGCTAAATCCGATATACTTAGTTAGTACATGAAAACAACGATGCGCCGCACACTCAGTTGGCTGTTTAGCTTAGGTTTGATTACTGTCATTGCAGTTGGCTGGTTTGAGCGCTATGCGCTTTATGACTGGTGGCAGTTACGCAACTATACCCCTCCTGCGGCGGTTGTGCAGCTAACAACCGACACAACGATGACGCCAGCTACCCAACATCTTTTTTACGTTAATCATCCGCTTGTTGAGGGTCGCGATTTATTCAATCAGAGCTGTCCGAACAACGGTGGTGAGCAGACAATAGTGTTGGGCTGCTATCATGACCATGAGCGCGGCATATTTGTGTTCGACGTGACAGATAGCCGCCTGTCCGGTGTGGAGCAAGTAACGACGGCACACGAAGCTTTACACGCTCTATATGAGCGTTTAAGTACAAAAGACAAGAACTATGTAAACGGGCTGCTACAGGATTTCTACCAAAATGGCCTACAGGATCAACGTATCAAGGATACTGTGGCGGCCTATCAAAAAAGTGAACCCAACGATGTGGTAAATGAAATGCATTCTATATTCGGCACCGAAGTTCGTGATTTACCTGCGTCCCTAGAGGATTACTACAAACGCTATTTTACTGATAGAAAACAAATTGTCGCCTATTCTGAGAAGTATGAATCGGCTTTCACTTCTATCAACGATCAAGCTGAGCAAATCAAGAATCGGCTTAGCAGTCTAAAAGCATCAATTGACCAGCTGAAAGGACAGCTAAGCCAAGAGGCAGCGGCTTTAGCCCGTGATCGCGCTTCTATATCCAGCCAAGCCCAGGCAGACGCCTTCAATGTACGTGTTAGAGCCTACAACAACCAGGTTGCACAGCTCGACCAGCAAATTGCTGAGTACAATAGTTTGCTGGACCAGTATAAGCAGTTAGCTGTCCAACAAAAACAGTTATTCCAAGCCATTGATAGCAGACAGACCACGCTGCAACCCCAATAAATTTGCTATAGTTAAATAACTATGTCTAAAAAGTCAATTGCCAGATTTGTTTGTAACAACTGCGGGGCCGTATCAGCTACCTGGTCCGGGCGCTGTCATGTCTGCGGCGAATGGAATACGCTCCAAGAACAAGTTGAAGTGGACGCCGCCAGTATTAGCGCAAACGGCAAAGTGTTGCCATCCAGTAACGTCAGCACTCTTATTAAAACGGACACGCAAGCCCGCTTACAGACTGGGCTCAAAGACGTTGACGAGGTGCTTGGCGGTGGGTTGGTGCTAGGCAGTGTTACCTTAATTGCCGGACAACCAGGCATAGGGAAAAGTACGTTGCTTCTGCAAATTGCCCAGCGGCTGGCTGCAAAAAAACCGGTTTTATACATAAGCGGTGAAGAATCAGCTCACCAAATTGGCCTGCGCGCTTCAAGGTTGGGCGTTAAGGCGTCGCAGCTGCAGCTGGCTACTGCAAACAGCGCCGATGACATTGCTACTACTATCGCCAGCGGCGACTATAAACTGGTAGTCGTTGATTCAATCCAAACTGTCAGTCTGCAAGCTGTTAGTAGTGCAGCCGGCAGTATAAGCCAGATCACCAACAGTACTCAGTTATTAACAGCCGCCGCCAAGCAGTCCAATACGGCCCTCGTAATTGTGGGCCATGTTACCAAAGAGGGTTCGATTGCCGGGCCCAAATTATTAGAGCATATGGTTGATGTGGTGCTTCAGCTAGAGGGCGATCGCTACGGCGGATTTAAGTTACTACGCGGTGTTAAAAACCGGTTTGGTTCGACTAACGAGGTTGGAATCTTTGAAATGGTTGATGAAGGCCTAAAACCAGTCGAGAATCCGTCCGGGGCATTACTGGCGGAGCGACAAATCACCGATGGCTCAGTTGTTTTAGCAACGATGGAGGGGTCGCGTCCGCTGTTGGTTGAAGTACAAGCTTTGGTGAATCGTACAGCTTACGGTTATCCAAAGCGGGCAGCCAGCGGTTACGACTTGAACCGGCTTAATTTGCTAGTAGCAATGTTGGAGCGCCGTACTAAGCTCAGTCTGGCCGACCAAGACATTTACATAAATATTGTGGGCGGCATTCGTATAACCGAACCAGCCGCAGACTTGGCAGTGGTAATGGCTATCGCATCAGCTGCTAAGGGTATGCAGCTCAAGAAAAATGCTGTAGTCTTTGGCGAGGTTGGTTTATCCGGTGAAGTTCGCCACGTGCCGCAGCTGGAAAAACGTCTAAGTGAGGCCAAAAAACTTGGCTTTAATAGTGCAATAGGACCGGTCGTGCGCTCAGGAAAGAAACCAGCAGTGCTAAATTCGGTTACAAGTGTGCGTAATGCTTTAAATCGGTTTCTCGAAAAAGATTAATTTACAGTAATAGTATCAGACTTTTTGCCAGTTGAATCAGTTACGTAAGCTTTTGTTCCCACCGGAGCAGAATTAGCTTCACAAGACGTATCTCCATTATTTTTAGAACATAATGTAGCGCTTGTAGTTGCATTAACTACAGTGAAATTGGGGCCCGTCCCACCGCTCCAAGAAAAAGTTACCTTAGTGGCCGTGTTTCTTGTCCCGTTGAGGGTTAAAGGGTTACCACCGCCACCTCCGGAGACGGAAACTGAAGTCTGGCCATCGTATAATACGCTGTCAACCACCTCGACAGTGAAGTCACCAGACTGAGGCGAATCGTAAGTTATTGTTTGCCCATCATCTGTGACACCGAAGGACTTGACTACCTGTCCATTAATAAGGAAGTTGACGGTGCCAGGGAACTGATCGCTTGACAGCGGATGGGTTCCCTGATGTACGACAGCAGTTATTCTATTACTGCCTGAATCATAGTTGGCGTCAATACTAGGTTTGGCATCGCTACACTGGTGTACGTCATCATTTTGGCTGGTATTTGCTGAAGCGGCCGATCCACCAGCCACAAATATATCTATTGAAAAGGCATTAGAGTCGGCATTGCCGCCTGTTTTCTTGGCACGCGCCGGTGTACAGTCGGTTGCAAGTTTGTTGGAGACGATATCGATAGCCTGATTATTGCTAGATTTGACATTGCCTGTATACCACGATGGAAACAAATCACTGCTTGGACTTGGTTCAACCGAACCTATACCGACATGGCTGCGTACTACAAAGGCTGGACTACTCTTTATATCTGAAGGTTTTTGCCAGTTAACGGGAGCAGTTTTTAGCGCATCATGTGCACCAAGCATCCAGGTGCGCGTAATTGGCGCTGTCAATACCTCCATGGCGCCGTGAAGCGGTTGATTACGAGTGTGGTAGCCAACCCATGAAACGGCGGCGTACTGGGTAGACCAACTGGTCATAAGTCCATCAAAGCCATTATTGGTGGTACCGGTCTTAACGGCCATGTTCCAACCCTTATAGCGATGAAATTTATAATAGCCGGCGGGTAGATAGCTGGCATTCGGATCTGAAGCCATATCGTCAACAATATAAGCGGCATCTTGCTTTATAACCTGATTACCTTGTGGTTGTTTCCATTCCTCAATTGTCTTACCGCCCGTATCACTAATCTTTAAGATATAAGTGCGTGGAATAGCACTGCCCAAACGAGCCAGCGTGGCCAATCCGTTTACGTGGTCATCTAGATGCAAGAAAGCGCCGTCCCCAATAGCCGAGGCGCCATAACATTGTGTCGGTTTAGTAAAAGAGGTATCACCTTGTTCATAGCATTGGTAAGCATTCTTAGCATTAGGATTATCCATCATCGCGGAAGCTGTTCCGATAACTTTATTAACCGAAGCCGTTGAATCAGTCGGCACGGTCTGAAGCATGGCTTTGACAGCTGGGATATTACGAGAACCACCCAGCGCATAGCGCAACGTCAATGGTCCTGGGTCACGGAAGTCGTAGTCTTGCAAGCAGTTGCTGTCGCCTTTTGGTGGCGGCTGACCTTTTTTAGTACAAGGATAACCTGGTATCGGACCTTGAGAATCGTATAAGACTGAGCCTGCACCAACGTTGTTATTAAAGTTTATTAACGCGGCATAATCATATGGCTTAAAGCTTGATCCGGGTGGGATAAAGGTGTCGTGGGCATAGTTAATTTTGCCATGATCCGGATCACTAAAGTCAACACCGCCTACTAAGGCCACAATTTGACCAGTCTTTACATCCTCGGCCACAAAGGCGGCCTCATCAGCACCATGCGACTTCATATTAGCGGTATTATCGCTGACGGCTTTCTCGGCCAGACTCTGGAGGTTCAAGTCGACGGTTGTTATAACTTTCCAGCCGCTGCGGTTGGCGGTATCGGTGTACTTGGCCTCCAGTTCTTTCTTGGCAGCTAACACAAAGTAAGGTGCTCTTATGCCGGCGTAATGTGTCGGGCGATCATGCACTTTGGCCACAGTATCCACCTTTCTTGCGTCATCGCGATCCTTGGCCTTGATCATGCCCTGCTGTACCATTTGATCCAAGATGTAGTGCTGTCTGTTGGTCAGAGCTTGTTTGTCAAAGTTCTCGCTGTAAGGCGAATAAATACCTGGTGATTTAGGGATAGCCGCCAACATAGCTGACTCGTCAAGCGTCAGATCTTTGGCTGACTTCTGGAAATAGTTGCGGGCAGCTGCTTCAACGCCATATTCAATACCGCCATACGGCGCTGTATTAAGGTAGCCAGTTAGGATTTGAGTCTTAGAATACGAGCGCTCCAACTCAACAGCTAGGATTACTTCTTTTACCTTTCGGGTGATAGTCTGTTGTGTGCCGACCTTGGCTTGGGTTAGGCGTACAAGCTGCTGCGTAATAGTCGAACCGCCTTGCGTGCCGCCATGGCCGAACGCGTCATTAACGCCAGCTCGGGCAATGCCGCGGACATCGAAACCGCCATGATGGAAAAAGTCTTTATCTTCGACGGCGACGGTTGCTAATTTAACAGAAGGAGCGATGTCTTCGTCTTTAACGGGAATACGCTTTACACCGTTAACATCCTCCCATAGTAGCGTCTGGCCTGTTTTATCGTAATAAAGTACGCTGCCGCCGATATTATTACCGGAAATGTCAGTAATATTGGGCAAGTCCTTGCGGAAATAAGCGAACACACCGACCAATAGAATAAATCCGGCCGCAATGCTAATACCCAAAATCTTGAGGGCCATGATCCCGCCCTCGCGACTGAACCAATAATGATACAAACGTTTTGGCTCTAAGCGGTAGAAGAAGCGGTGCAGACGGTCTTTTGGCATGCCAGCCATCCGCGAAGCCTTGTTTCTTTGTACGCTATCGCGGTGGGATACATAACGCTCCAATAGATTGCGATGTATCTTTATCTCCTTGCCACTCTTGGTGACGTGTACACTTGAACGACGTCGCCCTCCAGATCTACGTGCGTCTGTCATACTTACCTAAATAATGCTCCTTGGCATTACGCTATTATAGCAAATTTTAACAACAAAAAGCACTACCAATATGAAGCATTTTGGCCGTTGTAGTACACTGTTGCTATGACCTTATCTGAAGAACTACAGTGGCGTGGTTTTCTGAACCAGACTACCTTCACGGATTTAACTGAATTAGATAAAAAGAAATGGACCTTTTATCATGGCTTTGACGCGTCGGCCGACTCACAAACGGTCGGAAATTTAGCCGCTATGATGCTTGATAAGTTATTTATCCGGCATGGCCATAAAGCCATTATTCTAGCGGGCGGCGCGACCAGCTTAATTGGTGACCCTGGCGGCAAGGATTCCGAGCGACAACTTCAAGACGAGAAGACGGTAGCCTTTAACGTAAAAAAAGCTGAAGAACAGCTCAAAAAAGTCTTAGCCGGCCAAAAGTTTACATTAGTTAATAATCTTGATTGGACAAGAGATCTAAGTGTTATAGACTTTTTGCGCGATTACGGCAAACATTTCAGCATGACGCCGCTTATTCAGCGCGATTACATTGCCAAACGGCTTGGTGAAGGTAGCGCCGGCATAAGCTTTGCCGAGTTTAGTTATACCGTTCTTCAAGGCGTAGATTACTTACATCTGTTTGATAGTTTTGGCGCAACACTGCAACTAGGCGGATCGGATCAGTGGGGCAATTGTCTCTCAGGAGTAGAACTTATTCGCCGAGTTCGCGGCAAAGAAACACACGCTATAACCTTGCCTCTTGTTATCAATAAAGCCACTGGTAAGAAATTTGGAAAATCAGAGGCCGGGGCTATCTGGCTTGATGAAAACAAAACCAGCGTTTATCAATTCTATCAATTTTGGCTCAATGTTGACGATAAAGGCGCCGGTGAGTATCTCAAAATCTTTACTGAGCTTGATAAGCCAGCCATCAAGCAGATTATGACTAGTTTTGAGAAAGATCGTAGTAACCGTATTGCCCAGAAAACGCTGGCTTATGAGGTAACCAAACTAGTGCATGGCAAAGCGCGGGCTGACAGCGTCAAAAAGGTAACCAATGTGTTGTTTGGCGAGGGTGACTTTAATGAACTGGGTGCCTCAGAAGTTGCCATACTCAAGAAAGAACTGACGGTTACCAAAGCAAGCAGCGATCTAGCCGAAACGATTGTAGGTGCAGGGCTAGCAGCCTCAAAAACCGAAGCCCGTAATTTTCAAGCCAATGGTGCAATAACGGTAAATGGCAGCAAAGTTGACATTAATCAACCGGCGCCGCTTAAGAATGGTGCAAACTTGCTTAAGCGTGGCAAAAATAGCTTCGCGATAATTGAAAAATAGTCTAAACTTGACTCGCAATGCCCCAAAACAAACTGACGGCTACTCAATATAACGATCCAGCTCACAACTATCTTCATTATTGGGATGGGCGTGATTATGAAAACGCCGCCGAGGTTGTTGCTATCAAGCGACTACTTAAAGGCAAACACTTTCAGCATGCGGTTGATATTGGTGGCGGCTACGGTCGGCTGTGCGTTTTACTTAAAGAATACGCCGACAATGTAACGCTGGCTGAGCCCTCACAGCAACAGCTCGACATTGCAGCTGAGTATCTAAAGAACTACCCTGATATCGAACGCCGTTTAGTGCAGGCTGATAGCCTGCCGTGGGAAGAGTCGACCATTGACCTCGTAACTATGATTCGTGTCATGCACCATTTGCCGAATCCGGCTGCCGAATTCAAGGAGATTGCCCGAGTACTTTCTAGTGAGGGTATGTTTATTTTAGAAGTAGCTAACTACGCGCATTTTAGGAATCGCCTTAAGCAGATTGCAAAATTGAAGCGATTTCCGGCTGAACCGGTTGACATTCGCTCAAAAGCTAACAAACAGAAAGATGAAATTCCTTTCGTAAACCATAATCCTAAAACTGTTATTAAGCAGCTGGCGCACGCTGGTCTAAAAGTCGAGCGGACACTTTCGGTTTCTAACCTGCGTTTGCCCGGGCTCAAAAAAGTGCTCCCAACTAAATTTATGTTGACCTTGGAGACTCCTATGCAAACAATATTAGCCAAGACTTACTTTGGCCCTAGCACTTTCTTCTTGGTACGCAAAGTGAACAAATGAGACACCCATGCGCGGCCCATTTGGCCTGTAACACAGGTAAATGGGACCTCCGGCTTGGGTTTCTCATCGCAGCTTCCCGAATAAATCGGGATTTGCTGGCGCAAACCGCTGCTTCTCTTCCCAAATCTTCTAATGCTTGCGGTGTAGATACAAAAGATAGAATATAATCACATGGAGTTTGTTGGGACGGCGCTTATTATTGATAGTTCAGACACTCATGACCGAAGGGTGCTGTCTGATCTTGTACTTGCGAGTGCCAGAGTAGCTTTTGAGAGAGCATATGATCGCGATCCCATGCAACTCTATCTCTACAATAAGGTTTCGACTTCCACACCACACGGTCTGAACGACAACAACCCACGGCCACCGCTTGAACTAACAATAGACGAGCTTGGTATATGTATAGATATGCTGAAGGCGGCGCGTGCGAGCCATAAAGTATCCCCACTACCGCTTGAAAGTATGCGTCAAACTAGAAAAGAACTGATAAAAATGTTCCACCATGACTCTGAATAGTCCGATTACTAATGTTAAAGGTGTGGGCAGTGAGCTAGCAAAAAAAATTGCGATCTTACAGATAAAGACAGTTGAGGATCTGGTTTACTATTTTCCGCGCCGTTATGACGATTACTCGGAATTACAGGACATCCAACGTATTAAACCAGGGGTGGTAACAATCAAAGCCACTATTAAACAGGCTAAGGGGCACTACGTTCGCCGTGGCATGCATATAACTGAAGCAGTTGCCAGCGATGAAACCGGCAGTCTTCGCTTAGTCTGGTTTAATCAACCATATCGCGCGGCATCGTTAAACGTCGACCAGGAATATTTCATTTCAGGAGAATTTGGATTGCATTATCAACGCCTGAGTATCCAGAATCCGTCCATAGAGTTAGTTAGCAGTTTTCCGGTTAATACCGCGCGGATTGTACCCATCTACGGTGAGACCAAAGGCCTTAAATCTCATCAAGTGCGCCGTATCATACGCGAGCTTATACCGTTGATCCAAAAAATGCCGGAAACATTGCCAAAATGGCTAATTGAGCAGGAAAAACTACTTCCCCATGCTCGCGCTGTACAAACGATGCACTTTCCGTCGCAGGCCGATGAGTTACTTAAGGCTAAGAGGCGTCTGGGTTTTGAAGAAGTTTTTGAGCTGACATTAGCAGCTCTCCTCAATAAGCATGAGCTTCTTAAAGACCATTCATTCAAAATACCGTTTAAAGAAAAGCTGGCCAAGTCCTTCGTGAAACAACTGCCCTTTAAGCTCACAAATGCTCAACGCAAAGTAGTTTGGCAAATTTATCTGGATATGCAAAAAGAACAACCTATGAACCGTCTTGTTGAAGGAGATGTGGGATCAGGCAAAACCGTGGTGGCAACCATGGCCGCCCTTATGGCGATGGAGCAAGGTTTCCAAGTGGCTTTTATGGCTCCAACTGAGCTTTTAGCGCGACAACACGCTAATACAATCTACAAACTACTTGAACCGCTTGGCTTTGCTGACCAATTAAGTCTTTTGGTTGGCAGCCTTCAACCCAAACAAAAGCAAGAAGCCTATGAGCGCATAAAGAACGGAGAGGTGCGACTTATTGTTGGTACCCATGCCCTGATCCAGGATAAAGTGGATATGCACAGGCTTAGTTTAGTAATTATTGATGAGCAGCATCGCTTTGGTGTTGAACAGCGAAAAAAACTATTAGCTAAAGCCGGACATATGCCGCATTTTCTTTCTCTGAGTGCTACACCAATTCCGCGTAGCTTAGCGCTTACACTTTACGGCGAACTCGACATTTCTGTTATCGACGCCAAGCCGTCTAATCGTCGCCCGATTGAGACTGCGTTAGTATTGCCTAGCTCTCGTTTGGAGGTCTATAAGAAGGTTATTGAGCAGCTCGCTAGCGGTCGGCAAGCTTTCGTGGTAACGCCACTTATCAGTGAAAATAGTGTATCTGACACTGTTTCAGCCGAAAAGACTTATAAAGAGCTGTGCAATGGTCCGTTCAAGCAATGGCGGGTCGGATTGCTACATGGCAGGATGAAGCCTGATGATAAACAAAAAACTATGGACCAATTTTTGAAGCATGAATTGGACGTCTTGGTTGCTACGACAGTAATTGAAGTTGGCGTTGACGTGCCAAATGCGACCGGCATGCTTATTGAAGACGCCGAGCGTTTTGGTTTGGCACAGATTCATCAATTGCGCGGCCGTGTCGGACGAAGCGAACACCAAGGTTACTGTTATCTTATGCTTAAAGAGACTGGTAAGCCGAGCAGACGCCTGCAGGCAGTAGCATCTTCAGCGGACGGCTTTGAACTTGCCGAGCTAGACCTGGATCTGCGCGGTCCCGGTGCAATTTACGGGACGCAGCAGCATGGTCTGCTAGACCTGCGAGTGGCCAAATTAAGCGATACAAAACTAATTGCCCAAGCACGCCAGGCAGCTCAAGCGTTCATCGATAAGCAGGAAAATCTGTTAAAATACAAACGCTTATCTCATCGAATTCAGGAACTTCGCGCAGTCACAAATTTGAACTAACCTTACTATGTATTCAGGCACATCGTTTACTAAATTTTCAGGACGCATATTAGGCGCCCATCAGAAGATTGATAGCGTGGCCAGACGCCATTTAACCAAACTAACGAAGAACGAGTCACCCTTTCCACCTATTCGCCAAATTCTTTACTTTGAAGGCAAGCACGGCCCTGATGCCATTAAGCGCAAAAGCCCAGGCCGCGATGAGCCGTGGCACTTTTATAGCCCTTTCGATGATGAAGACTCAAAAATATTTAAACTTATATCTGAGCACTACCGGCAGTTAATAGGTGAACTCAAAAAGGGTAATCAAGAGCGTGCCGCCTTTGAGGCTGCCTGGTTAGCTCACGCTCTGGTTGATGGAATGACGCCGGCTCATCATTATCCATACGAAAAGACGCTTGAAGCATTGCGCGGTGAACCCATGAGTACTAGGACAACTTATAAAGATAAGCTTTTTATTCCTGGTGATACCAAGCGTGAAGTTATGAAGAAAAACTGGAAGGTCTGGGGTCCAAGAGGACTTTTTACTACTCACCATTTGTTCGAATTTGGCATCGCCACCATTTTAAAGCCGTTAAGCTTCGGTGAAGCTATACCGACCACAGCCGAAGTAGAACGTTTTATGGAAATAGGGCTTAGTGAATGGTTTAAGAGGACGGCACGCGAAATAGCTGTGCTTGATATGTATGGCGTCTATTATCGCAAGGGCTGGACGCCCAAATTGGCTTATCAGGTCCGGCATAAGCTCGGACCAGCCCTTGTTCAGACAGTCACACTAGCTTGGTATGCCGCGATGCGCGAAGCCAATCTGGTAAAATTGCAGAAGTAATGCGCATTATTTCAGGCAGTTTGCGAGGACGAAATATAGATGCTCCTAAAGGGCGTCGTACGCATCCTATGAGCGACAAGATGCGCGGGGCTCTCTTTAATATGTTGGGTGACATAACTGGGCTAAGCATCTTGGATGCATTTGCAGGCAGTGGCGCCGTGGCGCTTGAAGCCATCAGCCATGGCGCCGCGAAAGTTCTGGCTATCGATGTTGATAAACGAGCTTACAGCACCATTCTAGACAACATGGAAGCCCTAAAAATTAGTAAGAGTCTTATGAAGGCAGTGCGCGCCAATGCTAGCGGCTGGTCAGATAACAATAAAGATGCTCAATTCGACATAGTAATAGCAGCTCCGCCGTACGATGATTTGCAGGAACCACTTTTGCAAAAACTAACCACACATGCAAAATCAAATGGTTTATATGTCTTAGATTGGCCCGGACACATGAAACCACCCATCTTTAAAGAGCTAGAACAGCTTATTGAGCGAAATTACGGCGATAGCCAGCTCATCTTTTACCGAAAAAGTTGAATCTATGTTTTAATAACTTCAGTGACTGAACTAGGACCAAATACACCAAGCTGGCCACTTAATAAGCAAAGAAGGCGGGCAGCTGAAAAATTTATTGTAGCTTTTGATAGACCACCCTGGTTAGGTCGTTATCTGGATCGGACGCCGAGAGAGGTAGCTGCAATAAAGCTTAATTTTGCTACGCTCGTACACCTAAAGCCAGATGAAGCAAGACGCCTAAGAGCAGGAGCCATGTTCCTTGATATCAGCGTGCCTAATGGGCCAGACCAAATCAGCGCCACCATGTCATCTTTTGTGGTTGGGCAGCACTTAAAGCCACGCTTTATAAGTATAAACGGTCCTGCCGGAAGAGAGTCAGTAAGGAGTGGCGTTGAAGCAATCAAGACAATCGCCCAGGAAATAGACGCAGATGACATGCTTACTGATCTTGTACTAACTTCGGTTCCTTCAACTATGTCAGAAGAGGATTGTCTTGATGAATTTGGCAGGACTCCTTTTGAAAAAGTGCAGAGGCATGCCGAGTTAGCAAAGGAACTAGGTATAAGGGTAATAAGCTGTTCTGGCCATGAAGTTCAGGCTGTTAAAGAAGTCGACCCCACTATGCTTGTTATTGCAACCGGAATTCGTTTTTCTGACGAGGATAGAGGCAATCATAAAAGGATAATGACGCCCAGTGAAGCACTATCACAGGGAGCTGATTACTTCGCAACCGGTCATCACATGGGCCATCATGACATTGCCGAAGTTCGGCAGGCATTCTATAGAATATTGGACGACGCAGCTATTGCGCTATAGACCAGCTGCTTGGATTAATCTAGAATATTTGCAATGCGGATGTGGTGGAATTGGTAGACACGCTAGGTTTAGGACCTAGTGCCGAAAGGC